>NZ_LUAZ01000082.1:0-6481 GCF_001647255.1 Cellulosimicrobium sp. I38E | reverse complement strand
CGGCTCCGGCGCCCGCGCCGCCCGACCCCCCGGCGGCGCGGGCGCCGGAGCAGGTGCGGGCGGGGGCGCGGGTGCCGCCGGGACGAGCGCTGCCGGGACCGGCGTCGTCGGTGGTGCCGGCGCCGCGGCAGGCGCAGCCGGAGGAGCCGGCGGCGCGGTCGGGGCCGGCGCGGCCTCCGTCGGCGGGGCGGCAGCCGCTGCCGGCGGCGCAGCGGCCGGGAGCGGCGCGCTCGCCGCCGCCGGGGCCGGCGGGCTCGTCGCCCTCGTCGCGTCGGCGCCGGTGGCCGCCGCCGCCGTCACGGTCGGCGTGCTCGCGGTCGCGGGACTCGGGGTCGCCGGCGCGCTCGGGGCGTTCTCGCCTGACCCGGGACCTACGCCCACCTCGCAGTCCTCGCCCTCGCCGAGCGGGTCACCGACGCCCTCCCCGACCTCGGAGGCGACCAGCGCGCCGACCGACCCGAGCGCAGACCCGACGTCGCCGACGAACATCCCGCCCGCACCGACCGACAGCAGCACTGCCGGGACCGGTGACACGACCGGGACCGGCGGCGGGTCGCCCACCGACGGCACGACGCCGGTCGGCTCGACGCCGAGCACGACGACCCCGGGTGGGTCCACCGACCCCGGCGCCGGCACACCGACGCCCACCGACCCGGGGACCGGGACGCCCGGGCCGACGGACCCGGGAACACCCGAGCCCGCGCCCGCGGCGCTCGAGCTGTCGCTCGCCCCGGTCTCGCTCGCGGCACGGGTCCCGGCGGATCTCGTCATCACCGCGTCGAACTCCGGCGGGCGAGCGGCGGAGGAGGTCTTCGTCGACCTCACCCTCCCGGCCGGTGTCTCGACCCCCGGCTCGTCGCTCGTCGCGCGCGGCACCGTCGTCGGCGGCCCCCTGTCGACAGCCTCCCTCCCGTGCGGCAGCGCGGTGCCGCAGTCGGACGGGACGAGCCTGGTCACCTGCTCGGTGGGCGTCCTCGCGCCGCGGGCGACCCAGGACCTCTCGGTGCAGGTGCGTGCCGACTCGGGCGGTGAGTACGCCTTCGCCGCGTCGCTGCGCGCCAAGGGCGTCGAGCCGTCACGCCGGTCGTTCCCGCCGACGAAGGTCTCGTACTGGGGCGCAGAGCTGCGGGTCACCGCCGATCCCACGCTCGCGTTCGACAACCCTGGGGACGCGACGCTGCGACTCTCCCTGCGCAACAGCGGCGACGAGCCTGCCGTGGAACCGCGCGTGACCGTCGACCTCCCGGACGGACTGAGCCTCGTCGGCGGCGGCCCGAGGGGATGGAGCTGCGAGGGAGGCGACGGGGCCGTGACGTGCGCCTCGCCGTCGGGCACGACGCTCGCCCCGCACGCGACGGTCGACGTCCCGGTGCTTCTCCTCGCGGACCTCGAGACCGTCCCGGACGACCTTCCCGACCTCCAGGTTCAGGCGACGGCGGGTGGCGCCCGCTCGGGCACCGCGTCCGTCGACCCGGCCGTGGACGACTACTGGGGAGGCGCCGCCGACGGTCTGCGCGGGGACGACGGTGAGCCCCGCGGCGTCGTGCCGCAGTGCACCGCGACCGAGAAGGGCGACGTCGCGTCTCTCGTCGCGACGTACACCAACACCACGGCATACGACGACCTCGACGTGACGGTCGAGGCGGCGGGGTCGAGCGCGACGAGGACCGTCGGTGCCGGGCAGGTCGCGAAGATCCAGGTCGACGACGGCGTGCGCTACCCCGCCGGGCGTGCCGCCGTCGTGCTCTCGACGAACGTCGCGGGCGAGAGGTTCGAGCACCGCCTCGACGCGGGCCCGTTCGACGCGCTCGACTGCTGGACGCCGCCGCCGTGGCTGACCGCTGCCGACGTGCACGTCGCGGCGGACAACGACGGCGGCACGGTCCGCTGGACGGCGAGCGTCGTGAACGGCACGGGCGAGAAGCTCGACGTGCGCCTGCTCGCGCCCGACAACGGCACCTGGTCCGGGGTCGCGGACTCGGCGGCGATCACGCCCCTGGCCGACCGCGCGACGGGCGACCTCGTCCTCGACACCGGGCTGACCCATACGGTGCGGGGGAACGCGGTCCTGCGCCAGTACCGCTGGCACCAGGACGACGACGGCGACGGCAAGGGCTACCAGAGCCTGCTGCCCGTCCTCCTCGAGGCGCAGCGGATCGCGCCCGACGTCCCGGGGCCGTCGCTCGGCCAGTGCCGGTTCGACCCGGAGACGGACACGTCGGGGGCCGCGGCGTCGCTGGTCTACGACAACTCGGCGTCGACCCTGCCGGTGGTCTTCTCGGTCGACGGGCGCCCTGGGCTCTCGAAGACGGTCCCGGCGGGAGGGACGACGGAGGTCGAGCTGCCCCGCGCCGGCGCGCAGGCGGCCACGTACGCGGTCCGGTCCGACGGCCGGGAGATCGGTCCTCGTACCGTCCGCGCCGTCGACTGCTTCCGGTGGTCGGTGACGGGCAGCGCCACGACGCGCTGGTCCGCGGAGTCCGGGTCCTTCGTCGTCGAGGGGACGTTCCGCAACACGCACGCCGTGACCCCGATGAGCGTCGTCCTGGACGCCGGTCGCCACGGCTCCACCGACGCCGTGGAGGTCGCGCCCGGTGCGGAGGCGTCGTTCGCGCTCGACACGGGTTCGCGTGACGTCGCGGCAGGTTCGGTCACGTTCCGTACCTCTCGCGTCGACGCCCCGGGCACGGAGCAGCACGAGGTCCGCGCGTCCTACGACGCCGCGCGCCACGCGCCGTCGGCGTCGCGTGCGCCGTCCGTCGGGGAGTGCGTGTTCGACGCCGAGACGGACACGTCGTCGGCGCCGGTGACGGTGCACTACGACAACTCGGCGTCCACGGTGCCGGTGGAGCTCTCGGTCGCCGGTCGCGACGATCTCACCGCGACGCTGGACGCCGGCGAGGTGCGCGACGTCGTCGTGCCCGGCGGCGTGGGCGCGACGGGCGCGGCGTTCGAGGTCCGCGCCGACGGCTCGACCATCGCCCGGCACGACGTCGCCGGTGTCGACTGCTTCGAGTGGAACGTCTCGGGCAGCGCGACGGCGCGCTGGTCCGCGGAGACCCGGTCGGTCGTGGTGCAGGGCGAGCTCCGCAACGGCCACGCGACCACGGCGCTGCGCGTGACCATGGACGGCGACGAGCTCGGCGTGACGAAGGCCGTGGACGTCGCTCCGGGCGAGACGGTGACGGTCTCGCTCGACGCGGGCTCGCGCGACGTCGCGGCCGGCGAGGTCGTCTTCCACGCGACGCGGCTCGACGGGTCCGGGCGGTCGCACCCCGTGACCGCCTCGTACGACGCGGTCCGGCACGCGCCCGCCGTGGGCTCGCCGGTCGTCGGGAAGTGCGTGCTCGACCCGAAGACCGAGCTGTCCTCCGCAAAGGTCTCGCTGCGCTACGACAACACGCGCTCGACCGTCCCGGTCGTCTTCTCGGTCGAGGGGCGGAAGGACCTGACCCGGACCGTCGACGGCGGCGCGGCCGTGACCGTCGACGTGCCCGGAGGCGTGGGCCGGGAGCCGCTGCGACTCGCGGTCCTCGCCGACGGCGCGCCGCTCGCGAGCCATGATGTCGCGGCCGTCGACTGCTTCGACTGGAAGAAGGTCGCGCACGCGGCCGACGCGGAGACGTCCTGGGTGGTGGCCCCTGGGACCGGCGTCGGCACGTCCGTGGTGACCGGCACGTTCCGCAACCCGTACGCCGCGACGACGCTCCGTGTCGGGATGTCGACGCCGCACGGTGACGCCGCCCCGGTCGAGGTCGCGCCGGGTGCCGAGGCGACCTTCACCGTGGACGCACAGGCGCTGTCCGTCCCCGCCGGGACGGCGACGTTCTCGGTCGAGCGCGCGGCGCCGTCGGGCCCGGGCGGGGAGACGGTCGAGGCCCGGTACCGCGCCCTCGCGTACAGCCCCGAGTGGGCCCGGTCCGCGACGGTCGACGCGCGCTGGCAGGACGGCTCGGTCAAGCTCGTCGGCACGCTGACCAACGACTCGCCCGAGACGATCGACGTGGTCATGTCGGCCGCGGGCTACGGGGACTCGGGGCCCGCGCAGCAGGTCGCGCCCGGTGCCACCGCGACGTTCACCGTGGACACGCGCGCGCTGGACGTGGATCCCGGCTCCGTCACGTTCCGCCAGTCGCGCACCGTGCTCGGCACGGCCTTCACGGACGCACGCCTCACGGAGAGGTACCAGGGCGACCGTTACGAGCCGGACTGGTCGGCCGTCCCGACCGTGTCCGCGCAGTGCTCCGCCGGGACGGGTGGGGTCGTGCTCACCGTCGGTCTGCGCAACGACTCGGCCGAGGCGATGCACGTCGTCGCGCGCACGCCGTTCGGCGACCGCGACCTGGGCGACGTCGCCCCTGGAGCGAGCGTGCGAGGAGACGTCGCGGTGGGTGCGCTCGCCGTCAAGGCCGGGAAGGTCGAGCTCGAGCTGTCGCGCACGGTGCTCGGGGTGTCGTTCACCGAGACGCTGTCGGAGCACTTCGACGCGGTCGACTGCACGGTCGAGGCGCCGACGGCGAGCCTCGTCCTCGGCGACCCGTACTACGACGCGGCCCGCGGCCACTCGTACCGCGCGGTGTCGGTCCTGCTCGACAACTCCGGCTCGAACGTCCCGGTGACGTTCCGCGTCACAGGCCAGGCCAAGGGCGAGTGGACCGTCGCGGCCGGCGAGCGACGGACCGAGAGCCTGGGCGAGGCGCCCTGGTCCGGGGCGACCTACGTCGTCCACGCGGGCAGGTCGACCGAACAGCTCAGGGTCGACGACTTCACCGCGGCGCCCGCGTGCTACGCCGAGTGGGAGGCAGGCGTCTGGTACGACCACGACGCCGAGGTCTCCTACCGCGGCTGGAACTACACGGCGCGCAACGGCAGCGTCCTCGTGCGGCCGGACCGCGATCCGCTCGGGTTGTTCTGGCAGCGCGGGTCGCGCTGCGGCGAGGGCTGACGCCCCGCCGTCTGCCGGGGTGAGGGGCGGACGAGCGGGGCTACGGCAGCACGTCCGCCAAGGCGTCGTCCACGGGGCGGTCGCCGCCCACGAGGTCGAGCACGAGGCCGGCCGACCGCGGTTCGTGGAGGACGGCGGCGAGGACGAGCGCGACGTCGTCGCGCGTCACGTCTGACCTCTCGCCCACGGCGGCCCCGGGCTTGCGTCGCTTGCCGCGCGGCTTGTCGCCGTCCCCGACGGGTGCGAGCGCGACGAGGCCGACGCCGGGGTCGTCGGTGAGGTGGCCCGGGCGCACGATCGTCCAGGCGAGGTCTTCCCGCGCGCGCAGGTCGTCCTCGGCCGCGGCCTTGGCGCGCAGGTAGGCCCAGAACACGTCGTCGACGTCGTCGGGCCGCTCGTCGGCGCGCGCCGCCTCGACGCCGCGGGAGGAGAGGAGGACGTAGCGCCCGACGCCCGCGCGCTCCGCGGCGTCGGCGAGCAGCGCCGCGCCCGCCCGGTCGACCGTGTCCTTGCGCGGTGCTCCGCTCCCGGGTCCGGCGCCGGCCGCGAACACGACGGCGTCCACGCCCTCCAGCTCGAACGACACCGCGACGGCGTCGTCCTTCTCGAGGTCGATGAGCGCGACGTGCGCGCCGAGCTCGGTGAGGTCCGTGATCTGCGCGGCGGACCGCACGAAGGCGACGACGTCGTCTCCCCGCTCGACCAGGGTCCGGGCCAGGCGACGGCCGACCTGGCCGTGACCTCCCGCGATGACTGTGCGCATGGGCCGAACGTATCGCCGTGCGGGCGTCCGCGCCCGGCGAGCGTCGTCACCTCGGTCGCCCGGCCGGCGTGACGACAGGCGGGGTTGCGCTGCCGGGCGCGCGGTCCCCCACGTACCCCCACGTCGGCCGCGGCCCGGCAGCGCTGGTCCTCAGGCGGCGTCCCCCGTGCCGCCGAGGACGACGGGGGTCTGCGGGTCGAACCGGTAGCCGAGCCCGCGGACCGTGGTGATGACGTGCTCCAGCCCGAGCTTCTCGCGCAGGCGGCGCACGTGGACGTCGATGGTGCGGCTGCCCGCGGCGACCTCGTGGTCGGCCCACACGGTCTCGAGCAGCTCGGCCCGGGTGACGACGCGGTGCGCCGTGCGGGCGAGGTAGGAGAGGAGCTCGAGCTCCCGGAACGTCAGACGCGCGGACCGGCCCTCGACCGTGACGGTACGGCCCGCGGGGTCGATGACGACGCGCGGCACGGGCGACAGCGTCGCGAGCCGCTCGCGGAACGCCGCGATGTCCTGCACGGGCGACGACGTCGCGGTCGTGGGCTCGGCGAGGGCGAGGGCCGTGTACGTCTCGGCGCTCGGCAGCCAGTCGCGGGCGAGCTCGCCCAGGGCCTCGGCGAGCTCGACGAGCTGCGCCTGCGGCTGCTCGCCCGGCGCGGCGTCCACGCCGACGTAGAGCACGAAGCCGGGGTTCCGGCGGGGGGCGGCGTCCGGCGCGGCCGGGCGGGCCGGCGCGACCGTGGCGTGCGGCGCGGCGGGGCGCTGCGGTGCGAGGG
>NZ_LUAZ01000081.1:0-6651 GCF_001647255.1 Cellulosimicrobium sp. I38E | reverse complement strand
TGTCGGATGCGGGCCGGGCGGGGTGCGCGGCGGGGGGTCAGGGGGGTCATCAGTTCTCCTTCGGACTGAGGGTGGCCGTGTCGGTGCGGGCGGGGCCCGCGTCAGTAGGGGTGTGCCTCGGCGGGCCAGCGCAGCTCGACGCCGACCCGGACGAGCTCGTCCTGGTAGTCGGCGAGCAGGTCGGCCTTGGACTGGACGGCGTGCGGCGTGCGCCCGGTCGCGAGGCAGTGGGCCGCGAGGTGGCCGGCGGCCTCGCCGATGTTCCACTCGACCGGGTGCAGGCGGTAGCAGCCGTTGGTGATGTGCGTCGTGCCGATGTTCTTGTTGGCCGCCAGCAGGTTGGTCACGCGCTGCGGGAGGAGCGCGCCGAGGGGGATCTCGAACGGGGTCGACGCGACGTCGATGTACGTGTCGCCGCCCGTCGAGGGGTGCAGGTCGATGCGGTACATGCCGACGCCGACCGAGTCGTCGTAGCGCGTCGCGCCCCGGTCCCCGCGCACGGCGTACGAGACGTCGTTCTCCGTCACCGTCGTCACCGCGCGCAGGCGGCGGGACTCGCGGTGGTAGGCCGCCTGGGCGAGGCCGTCGGCCGAGCCCATGACGTCCGGTCGCAGGCGCAGTCCGGGGAACCCCGTCCCGCCGTCGGGGCGGGGCGCCTCGGTCTGCATCCAGTAGAGCATCGAGAGGCTGAGCTGCCGGGCGTCGGTGATCCGCGCCTCCTCCACGTCGCGCGGCACGTCGAGCACCGGCGCGAGGAAGTAGTCGATGCTCGGCCAGTTCACGAGGCACAGGTCGCTCGCGTAGTGGCCGGGCGCGAACAGGTCGCGCGCCGCGATGCGCCGGAACGTCCACAGGTTGCCGTCGCCCGGGTTCTTCGACTGGTCGGCGTCCACGGCGCGCGCGTCGTCGCCCGGGTTCGGCGTGAAGGACCGCACGTCCATCGCGAGCGTGCGCGGGTTCGGCGCCTCCCACGACAGCATGCGCCGCCCGTTCCACGGGCCCGGGGTGTACGTGCTCCAGAAGTCGTAGCGCTCGGGACGGTCGATCGTGTGGTCGCCGTCGACGTGCTCGACGGCGAAGCACACGCTCAGCGCCTGCACGTTGTCCGGCTGCGCCTCGTCGGGAGCGCTCGGCTCCCCCGTCTCACGGTTCGACTCGAAGCCCGTGACGTACTCCGTGCCCGTCAGGGGCAGGAGCTCGCCCGTCTCGGTCGCGTCGACGACGAACGCGGCGTGGACCGTCACGACCTCGTCGGCTCCCGTACCGTCGCCCGGGGTGACCGGGGTGAGCGTCACGGAGGTGACGCGGTCGCCGTCGGTGGTCGCCGCCGTCGGGCGCACGCGCTCCAGCAGACGGATGCGGCCCGCCGACCGCCACGGGGCGAGCATCTCCTCGAGCACCCCGACCGCGACGCGCGGCTCGTGGCACAGCTTGGAGACCCAGCCGGCGCCAGGGTTGAGGGCGTCCCACGAGCGCGCGGCGCCCGTCAGCGGGTACGAGCGGCGGTACACGTCGCGGATGCCGTCGCGCAGCGCGCGGTAGCGCGCGGTGACGCCGAACCGCTCGACCCACGCGCTCTCGTCCGGCGGCACCGCCTGGGACGTGAGCTGCCCGCCGATCCACGGGTGCTCCTCGGTGAGGACGACGCGGGCGCCCCGCTCCGCGGCCGCGAGCGCGGCGGCGACGCCGCCGAGCCCGCCGCCGACGACGAGGACGTCTGCCTGGAGGTCTGGATGGGTCACGCTGGTTCCGTTTCTCTGGTGCTCTGGTGCTCTGAGGTCTGCAGGGACGGTCTGGCTGCCGGGGGTGGCGCGGGCGGTGGCGCGGCGACGGTCTCGCCGTCGACGTCGACGCACTCGAGGAGCTGGTGCAGCTCGTCCTCGGGGACCCGGGCGGCGCGCGCGGCCTTGCGGTCGGAGCGGCCCGAGCCGGACTCGGCGACGAGGCGCGAGAGCAGGACGAGGGCGCGCGCCCCCATCTCCTCGCGCGGGATCGAGAACCCGGACCACCGGCGCCCGCCCGGACGCCCGTGGTGCGGCTGGCCCAGGAGGAGGAAGGAGACGTCGTCGGGCACGCGGACCCCGCGCCCCTCGAGCTCGTCGACGAGCTCCTCGGGGTAGTTCTCCGGGGCGACGACGACGGCCGTGAGGCGCTGGTCGACGATCTCCGCGGCCGTGGCCGGGACGTCGTCGAGCTCGACGAAGCGCACGGTGAGCCCGTGCGCCTTCATCGTGGCGCGGTAGGCGTCGACGCGGTCGAGCGTCGGCTGGTCGGTGCCGCGCGGCCCGACGTAGCCGATGCGCTCGTGCCCGAGCTCGACGAGACGCTCGACCTGGCGCGCCGTCGCCGCGACGTAGTCGGCGCCGACGTAGGGCAGGCGCCCGCCGTCGCTCCCGCGCTTCCCGATGAAGACGAACGGGTAGTTCGTGTCGAGCAGGTGCTGGAGCTCGCCGCGGTCCTCGTGCTGGCCGAGCAGGAGGCAGCCGTCGGCGATCCCGAGGCGCTGCCACCCGTCACGCGTGAGGCGGCGCCGGCCGTCGACGACGCGCGCGCTCGTGAAGAGCAGGATGTCGATGCCCAGCTTCTCGGCCGCGTGCTCGATGCCGACCAGGAACGGGCCGTAGAAGTCCCGGCCGGCGCGCGGGAACGTCGCCTCGTAGGTGAAGACGCCCAGGATCTGGTTGTGCCCACCCGCGAGGCGCTGGGCCACGGGGTTCGCCGAGTAGCCCGTGATGCGGATCGCGTCGAGCACGCGCTGACGGGTCTCCTCGCTGATCCGCACCCCGGCGGGCGTGCTGTCGTTCAGCACGAACGAGACCGTCGCCTGGCTGACGCCCGCCATGGCGGCGACGTCGGCCTGGGTGATGCGGTGCCTCGGCATGGATCCTCCTCGATCACGTCGTCGATGACGTGCGAGGAGTCTCGCCAGAGCGGCGCGTGCGGGTCAACGCGGTAATACGCATTATTACGTCGCGAACGCTGGCAGTCCGCGCCTCGGTCCGCCGCCGGTGATCCGCATAATCGGCGACGCGACGGTCACCGCCGCCCCGGCGGGCGACTGCCGGAGGATGCACGACGGGCCCAGGGACGCACCTCGGAGGTGCGCCCCTGGGCCCGCTGTGCCGCCCGTGCGTGTCGCGCTATCCGCAGGTCAGCGCGTCGTAGGTCGCCGAGGTCGAGCCGTGCTGGACACCGTCGGCCCCGGCGACGTCGACCCTCGCCTCCCCGGCCTCGACCGACGTCGCCCGCGTCGCGAAGGACTGGTAGGCGCTGCGCCCGGGCTCGACGTCCGCCACGGTGCGCTCGCCGAACGGCGTCACGAGCCGGACCGTCGCCGCGGCCTCCCCCTCGTTGCGCGCGCTCACCGCGACGTACGCGCGGCCCGCGAGGCAGCGCGTCACGGCCTGCACCTCGACGGCGGGCGCGTCATCGTCGCACGCGGCCGCCTCCTCGGCGGTCGGGGTCCACCGGAACCAGTCGAACGACGCCACGATCTCCGGCGGCGTCGCGGAGCCGCGCATCGCGAACGGCCCGACGCCCGTCGCACCCAGCGCCGCGACGTCCACGGTGCGACCCCAAGGCGCGAACTCGACGCCGTCGACCGACACCGACGCCTGCACGGCGCTCCCGTCGCTCGCGAGGCGCAGCCAGAAGGTCTCACCGAGTCCTGCCGGCGGGACGACCGAGTCGAACCCCGTGTTGCGGTCGGTGCCGTTCTGGCGCCAGATGAACTCGAGGCGCGGGCCGAGCGAGCCGTGCACGAGGTCGAGCTTCGCGTAGTTCGCGTCGTCGCGGTACAGGAGCAGGCCGCCCTGCTGGAAGCGCTCGGTCGGGGAGACGGAGACGGCCGTCGTGACCTCCCAGGGCCCGTCGGGGACCGCCTGGAGCGGCAGCGAGGCGCCCGCGACGCCGGTCGGGTACGCCGGGACGTGCAGCGCGCCGTCCACGAGCTCGTGGCGAGCGGTGCCCGCGCGGACGACGGACCACCGCGCGGGGTCGAGCGTCGCGCCGTCGAACTCGTCCGACGCGGCGCCGCTGCACTGCTCGCGCAGCGGGTCGGGGTCCTGGCCGGGCTCGGGCGGCCGGACGGCGTCGGGGTCGCGCTGCGCCCACGCGATCGTCGCGCCCAGCCGGTCGCCGGACTCGTAGAAGAGGTAGGTCTCGTCGCCGTCGGTCACGATCTCGGGCGCGGCCACCCGGCCGGTGTCCTCACCGACACCGCTGGCCTTGTGGAGCTCCCACCGCGGCCCGACCTGGGTCATCGTCGGGTCGAGCGTGCGGGCGAACGTGATGCCCGTGGAGCCGTGGTAGACCACGTAGAGCTGGCCCTCCCACTCCCACAGGTTGCCGCCGGACACGTTCGTGCCGGTCGCGGCGTCGGGCACGACGAGCGGGTCGGGCCGCACGTCCCAAGCCTTGCCGTCGACCGACTCGGCCACCTTGATGCGCCGGATGTTGTCGGTCCGGTTCTGCATGTACGTCATCGCGAAGCGGTAGCCCGACGCTGGGTCGGGGTGCTCGACGACGCGCGCGTACGACGTCTCGGTGGTCCCGGCACCGCCGTCGGCGTTGGTGACCGCGACCCCGGAGTCGTCGAACGTCACGCCGTCGTTCGATGTCGCCCACCGGGTCGTCGAGTTCTCGCCGTGGAAGTACAGCAGCACCTCGTCGGCCGCGTCGTCCCACAGGACGTCGGGCGACGAGACGTGCGAGACGCGCTCGTAGAAGGGCAGCCACTCGTTCGCGACGATCGGGTTGTGCGCGTACTCCGTCCACGGCCCCTCGAGCGAGTCGGCGTACATGAGCGAGATCCCGCCCGGGGAGTCGTGCGGGGCGTAGTACAGGTACCACTCCCCCAACGCGTCGTCGAGGTAGGCGCCCGCGTGGAAGACGCTCGGGAAGATGAACTCGTCCGTCGGGTTGTAGATCATCGACTCCTTGTCGGTGATCACGCCGCGGTACTCGAAGACCGGGAGGTCGGACGCGGACGGGGCGTCGGCCGCCGTCGCGCCCACCGGCGCCGGGGCGAGGGCTGTCGGCGACGGCGCGGCCACGGCGGGGGCGACCGCGCCGGCTGCCACCATCGCGGCCAGGGCGACGACCGCCGCCGTCGCGACGCGGCGTCTCCGGCGGGGTGCTGGTGCTCGGGTTCTCACAGGGGACCTCCATCGGTTCCTCACCGGCGGCCTCGTCGCCGACCGGGCGCCGCGCGCGCGGCGGCGGCTGGTGGCAGTCTCGCCGCACCAGCCCCGCGCGGGTCAAAGGGATGATGCGCATTATTAGCGTGGCCCGAGCGTCCTCGCGGCGGCGCTAGAGTCGTCCCGACCCGACATCGATGTCCGACATCAGACTTATGCGCACCCCGGAGGATCGCCACCGTGCCGCTCTTCGACCTGCCCCTCGATGAGCTCGAGGCCTACGCGCCCGCGCTCGACGAGCCCGCCGACCTCGACGCGTTCTGGGCGCGCACCCTGGACGGGTCCCGCGCCGCCGGCGGGAACCTCGCCGAGACGGTCCGTCTGGAGCGCGTCGACGCCGGCCTGGAGACCGTCGTGGTGGACGACGTCACGTTCCCGGGCTTCGACGCCCAGCCGGTCAAGGCCTGGCTCGTGCGGCCCGCCGCAGCCGCGCACGCGGCGGCCGCCGGGGACGGCCCACCGCTCACCGCCGTGGTCGAGTACCTGGGATACGGGGGCGGCCGCGGCCTGCCCCACGAGCACCTGCTGTGGGCGAGCGCGGGCTACGCGCACCTCGTCGTCGACACGCGCGGACAGGGCAGCGGCTGGGGCGCGGGAGGCGACACGCCCGACCCGGTCGGATCGGGCCCGGCCACCCCCGGCTTCCTGACGCGCGGCATCCTCGACCCGCACGAGCACTACTACCGCCGCGTCATCACCGACGCCGTGCGGGCGGTCGACGCCGTGCGGACGGTCGACGGGATCGACCCCGCGCGCGTCGCCGTGACCGGGGTGAGCCAGGGCGGCGGCCTGACCATCGCCGTCGCCGGCCTCACCGAGGGCCTCGTCGCCGCCATGCCCGACGTGCCGTTCCTCACCCACTACCGCCGCGCGGTCGAGATCACCGACCGCCCGCCGTACTCGGAGATCACGCGCTATCTCGCCGTCCATCGCGAGCACGAGGACGCCGTCTTCCGCACCCTCTCCTACCTCGACGGCGCGAGCCTCGCCCGCCGCGCGACCGCCCCCGCCCTGTTCTCGGTCGCCCTCATGGACCCGGTCTGCCCGCCGTCCACGGTGTACGCGGCCTACAACGGCTGGGCCGCCGACGCGGGTGCCGGGGACGTCGACCGCGCGATCGACGTCTACCGCTTCAACGAGCACGAGGGCGGCCAGGCCTACCGCTTCGCCCGCCAGCTCGCCTGGCTCCGCGAGCACACCCGCTAGCCCGGCCCGCGTACCGCACGACGCCCGACCCGCGCGACCGTCCGGGCGGAACCGCACGGCGCGGTGCGATGCGACGCGGGAGCACGCGACGCGGGAGCACGCGACACCGCGGGTAGTCGCCCGGGTCAGCAACGACCGGGCGAGACGACGTAGGGCGGGGTGGGTGGTGGTGCCGCGTCGTGGCGGGCCTGGCGGGAGCCGCGAGGAACGAGCGGCGGATGGTAGACGCGGCACCACCACCCACCCC
>NZ_LUAZ01000080.1:0-6746 GCF_001647255.1 Cellulosimicrobium sp. I38E | reverse complement strand
CCCCCGGACCGCCCCCGCGAGCTGGGCGGCGCGGCGTCGCGCACCCCACACCGTCACCTTCCACAGYGCCTCGGTGACGATCGCGCGGCTCATCTTCGACCGGCCCGCGGTGCGCTCGACGAACGTGATCGGCACCTCGACCACCCGCCCGCCCGCACGCACGACCCGCCAGGCCATGTCCACCTGGAAGCAGTAGCCGTGCGACTCCACGCTCGCGAGGTCGACGGCGCGCAGCGCGTCGGCGCGGTACGCGCGGAAGCCCGCCGTCGCGTCCCCCAGGTCCAGCCCGAGCGCGACGCGCACGTACACGTTCCCCGCCCGCGAGAGCACCTCGCGGTGCCACGGCCAGTTCTCCACCCGCCCGCCCGGCACCCAGCGCGAGCCGATGACGAGGTCAGCACCGTCGCCGGGCTCCCCCGCCGGGGCGAGCGCCGCGAGCAGGGACGGCAGCTGCTCGGGCTGGTGCGACCCGTCGGCGTCCATCTCGACCAGGACGTCGTACCCGGCGTCCAGGCCCCAGCCGAACCCCGCGACGTACGCGGCGCCCAGGCCCGCCTTGCCCGCCCGGTGCAGCACGTGCACGCCCGGGTCCGCGGCGGCCGCGGCGTCGGCGAGGTCGCCCGTCCCGTCCGGGCTCGCGTCGTCGACCACGAGCACGTCCGCGTCGGGCACCGCGGCGCGCAGGCGCGCGAGCGTGCCCGGCAGGGTCAGCGCCTCGTCGTACGTGGGCACGACGACGAGCACACGGCCCGGCGCGGCGGGCTCCCCGGGGCGCTCGCTCACCGCGCGTCGTCCCCGGTCGCAGCGGACGTCGCGGACGCCCGGACCGCGCGGCGCTCGCGGACGGCGCCCACGACCCCCGCCGCGAGCAGGCCGAGCGCAAGGATCTCGACGACGCGCCCGGGCCAGTCCCCCGCCTGCACGGCCGGGGTCAGGCTCGTGCGCAGCGGCAGGTCCGCGACGAGCTGGTCGGCGGTGAACAGCCCGGTGCTCTGCAGCAGGGTGCCGTCGGGGGCGATGACGCCGCTCACACCGACGGTCGAGACCTGCACGGTCGCGCGCCCGGTCGACACGGCGCGCAGCCGCGACATGGCGAGCTGCTGCGTGGACTCGGCGGTGTACCCGAAGGAGGCGTTGTTGGTCTGCACGACGAGCACCTCGGCGCCCGCGTCCACGGCGTCGTTCACGAGGCCGTCGTAGGCGACCTCGAAGCAGATGACGACGCCGAGCGGCACGGTGCGCCCGAGGCGCTCGGACGCGAGGTCGACGACCCCGGTCTCGGTGCCGGGGATCATGTCGATGCTCACGCGGTCGACCTGGTCGGAGAAGATCCGCAGCAGCGATCGCAGCGGGATGTACTCGCCGAACGGCGCGGGGTGCTGCTTGGCGTACCGGTCCACGACGCCCGCGCCGGGCTCCCACAGCAGCGACACGTTGTACCGGCCGCCGGTCTCGGGGTACTCCTGGGCGCCGACGAGGATCGGGGCGCCGACCTCGCGCGCGGCGTCGTCGATGGCGCGCGCGACGTCGGGCGCGGTCTGCGGGTCGAGGTCGGACCCGTTCTCCGGCCACAGCACGACGTCGAGGTCGCCGGGCTCCACCTGGTCCAGCAGCGCGACGGTCCCCTCCAGGTGGTTGTTCAGCACCTCCGCCCGGTTCGCGAACGACCCGAGGCCGGGCTCGCCCACGTTGCCCTGCACGGCGCCGACGGCGAGCGTCCCCGCCTCGGCGCGCGTGTCGAGCGGCACGAGCAGCGGCGCCGCGACGAGCGCGCCGGCCACGGCGACGGGGACGACGACGCCCGTCACGCCGCCGCGGCGGCGCACCAGCGCGAGGACGGCGACCGCGAGCAGCGATCCGGCGAGCGCGACGAGCAGGGACACGAGGACCTCGCCCCCGAGCCACGCCGCGCGCCCGAGCGGGGAGTCCGCCTGGGAGAACGCGAGCCGGCCCCAGGGGAAGCCCCCGAAAGGGACCTCGGTGCGTGCCTGCTCGACACCGACGAACAGCAGCGCGAACGCGACGGCCTGCGCACACGGGCGCCCGGCCAGCCACGGCCAGCGCCGCGCCCACACCCACGCGGCGCCGAGCACGGCGACGAAGCACGCCTCCATGACGGACAGCGCGACCCACGGCACGGTCTCGGTCGCGTAGTTGGCCCACCACAGGTGCGGCAGGAAGAACGCCAGGCCCCACACGAGCCCGACGAGGAAGCCCCACCGCGCACCGTCGCGGCGCAACGCCCAGAACAGCGCGGCGACGCCGACGAACGCGAGAGGCCACCACCCGCGGTCGGGGAACGCCGCGTCGCTGACCAGGCCGCCCGCGAGGGCCAGGAGCAGCGTGAGCGGCCGCGACGGCGTCCCGACCCGGGTGCGCGCGTCCGCCGCGCCGGGGACGTCGGGGCCGGTCTCCGTGGGTCCGGCCGCGGGTGCCGACGAGATCGTGGCGGGGGCGTCAGGTCCGACGGGGCGGGATCGCCCGGCCGGGGCGGCCGTGGGCTCGGGGGCGTGCACGGGTGCACCCTACGCCACCCACCTGCACGGACCCGGGTCCGCGGCGGCGGCCCAGCGGGTGAACGAGGGGTGGTGTGTGCGGGCCCGCGCGCCCTTCGGCCCGTACACCGCCGCCACCGGCGGAGCACGTTTTCTACTGAGCGCGCGGGCCCGGCCAGGTACCCGGCGCGGCACGCCGAGGGGTCGTCGTCGGTGGCTGATCCCCCTGCGGCCGCGGGGGCCGGAACACCCTGTCGAACCTACTCCGGCTCAGGGCCGTGTCAAGCGGTAGCGGTCAGACGAACGTGTCGAACAGGGGGACGCCGTCGCGCACGGTCTGCAGGCACCGCGGCCGCGGCACGTCCGGGCCGAGCTCCGGCAGGAGCGGCTGCCCGGCGCGCGCGTCCGTGCTCCACGACGACGTCGTGCGCCCGAGCGCACCCTGCACGACCAGGTGCTCGCCCCGCCACACCGCCAGGTGCGCGGGCGCACCGACGCGCAGCTGCCCGGCGCCCGTGTGGTCCAGCCCCGCGATGCGCCACCCGCCGCGCGTGTGCGCGCGGAACGCGGCCCGCGCCGAGATCTGCTGGTCCGGGTCCACGTGCGACATCGCCGCGAGCACGCCTGCCCACGGGTCGAGCCGCGTCACCGGCGCGTCCGACCCGAACGCGAGCGGGACGCCCGCGCCCGCGAGGTCCGCGAACGGGCTCAGGCCCTCGGCCCGGGTCGCGCCCACGCGCGCCGCGTACATGCCCTGCGGGCCGCCCCACGCGGCGTCGAACCCCGGCTGGATGCTCAGGCTCACCCCGAACAGCAGCAGGGAGGCCAGCGCCGACGCGTCTACGAACAGCGCGTGCTCCACCCGGTGCCGCGCCGCGCGCACCGCGCCCTGGCCGTGGACCTCCGCGGCGACCTTCAGCCCGAGGACGAGCTCGTCCATCGCGCGGTCCCCGATGACGTGGAAACCGCCCTGCGAGCCCGCCGCGCCCACCGCGGACAGGTGGTTCGCGATCTGCTCCGCGCTCAGGTAGAGGTTCCCGCGGTCGGTTCGGTCCGGCCCGTCCTGGTACGGCAGGCGCATCGCCGCGGTGCGCGACCCGATCGAGCCGTCCACGTTGAGGTCGCCCGCGATGCCCGCCAGGCCCGGCACGTCCGCGAGGAGCTCGCGCGCGTCGTCGACCGTGGTGCACAGCTCGCCCCGGTACCCGACGACGTGCGCCAGCCCCGAGGACGCCTCGCCCGTGAGCGCGAGCAGCTCGCGCAGCCCGGCCCGCGTGTCGATGTGCGGAGCGCTCATCTCGTGCACCGACACGATCCCCTGCTCCGCCGCGGCACGCAGCGCCGCCCGGTACAGGTCGGTGCGCCGCGCCGGCGACACGTCGCGCGCGACGTCCCGCGCGACGTGGTGCGCCTCCCCCGTGACCCAGCCCGACTCGTCCCACCCCGGCCGCTCCGCCAGGGCGCACCGCCGCGCGAGCGTCGTCGAGACCACGGCCGAGTGCACGTCGACCCGCGCCGCGTACACCGCGCGCCCGCCGGCGGCCGCGTCGAGCTCGTCGCGCGTCGGGGGGCGCCCCTCGGGCCAGGACCGCTCGTCCCACCCGAACGCGAGCACGACGTCGTCGTCCCCGACGTCCGCGGCGGCCTTCGCGACCGCCTCGAGCGCGGCCGCGAGGGTCGTCACGCCGGCGCTCGCGGACAGGTCGACGCCCGCGAGGGCGAGCCCGACCTCGAACAGGTGGACGTGCGCGTCGACGAACCCGGGCGCGACGAGCGCGCCGTCGAGGTCGATCACGCGGTCGGCGCGGGCGGCGAGCCCGTCGGCCGTGTCGTCGGCGCCGATCCAGGCGATGACGCCGTCGTCGACGAGGAGCGCTTCCGCGAACGGGTCGGCCGGGGAGTGGATCACGCCGCCGCGGTACAGGGTTGAGGCCACAATCCTTCACGATACCGCCACAACCGCCCGAACCTCACCCCTCCCGACCCCGCGTCCACGCAGGTGGGACCGGGTGTCGTGCACGTCACGCCGCCGCCTTCCCCGGCGCGGCCGTGCGCCGCCGTCGGCTCAGACGCTGGAGTACGCGACGACGCCGCGCCGCAGCTTCTCGATCGCCTGGTGCGCGGTGCGGCGCACCGCGGGGGTGGGCGCGGCGGTCGCGACCTGGTCGAGGACGTCGATCACCTGCTTGCACCAGCGCACGAAGTCACCGGCCGCGATCTCCGAGCCGCGCAGCACGGCGTCGAGGCTGCGGCCCACGGCCCACCGGTGCACGGCGGTGACGAGGCCCTCGTCGAGGGCGCCGGTCGCGTCGATGTCGTGCGCCTCCTCGAGGTCGTCCACCTCGGACCACACGCGCGTGGTCGCCTCGAGCGCGCGGGCGAGCTTGCCGTGGGGGCCGCCGGGGACGTCGGGCTCGCCGTGGTCCTCGCGCCGCCCCGCGTACACGCACGTGGACACCACCGCCGCGAGGGCGGGGGCGTCGAGGTCCTCCCACACGCCGCGGCGCAGGCACTCGGCCAGCAGCAGGTCGTTCTCGGCGTACAGGCGGCGCAGCCACTGCCCGTCGGGGGTGACGCGCAGCCCCGCTCGGACCGCCCCCCGTCCGCCCGCGCGGCCGGAGCCGTCCTCGTCGTCGGGGGACCCGCCCGCGGGTTCCTCCGCGTCCAGGGCGTCCTCGAGCGGAGCGACCGGGTCGTCCGCGACCTCGCCGGGGGCGAGGTAGCCGAGGGTGAGCAGCACGTCGCAGATGCGGTCGAACACGCGCGCGATGGACCCGGTGCGGCCCTCGACGCGGCGCACGAGCTGGTCGTGCTCCTTCTTGAGCCGCGCCCACCGCTCGGCCCAGCGGGCGTGGTCCTCGCGGTCGGGGCAGTCGTGGCACGGGTGGGCGCGCAGCTGCGCGCGCAGGCGCGAGAGCTCGGCGTCGTCCGCGGCGGCCGACCGGGAGCGGGTGGTGCGCCCGGGGCGCGCGCCGGGCTCGTCGAGCGCGCCGAGGGCGTTGCGCAGCGTGGACGCGAGGTCGCGGCGCTGCGCCGGGACACGCGGGTTGAACGACTTGGGCACCCTGACCTTGGCGACGGTGCGGATGCCGCCGGGCGCGTCGGCGACGGTGAGCTTCTTCACCTGCCGGTCCTGGGTGAGCACGGTGGGGCGCGGTCCGTCGAACCCTGCCCCCTCCCCCGGGTCGAGCACGACGACGTAGCCCGCGCGCCGCCCCGACGGCACCTCGACGACGTCCCCGGGTCGCAACCGCTCGAACGCGGCCACGACCTCCGCGCGGCGGGACCGGCTCGCGGCGCGCGACAGGTCGCCCTCGCGGGCGGTGATGCGCCGCCGCAGCGCGGCGTACTGGGCGAAGTCTCCCCGGTCGCACGTCATGGCCTGGGCGTACCCGTCGAGGGCCTCGGCGTGCGCCTGCGCCTGCTTCGCGAGCCCGACGACGCCGCGGTCGGCCTGGAACTGGGCGAACGACGTCTCCAGCACCTCGCGCGCCCGGTCCCGCCCGACCTGCGCGACGAGGTTGACCGCCATGTTGTACGTGGGCCGGAAGCTGGAGCGCAGCGGGTACAGGCGCTTGGACGCCAGGCCCGCGAGGTGCACGGGGTCGAGGCCCGCGTGGTCGACGACGACGGCGTGCCCCTCGACGTCGATGCCACGCCGCCCCGCCCGGCCGGTGAGCTGGGTGTACTCGCCGGGCGTGACGTCCACGTGCGCGGTCCCGTCCCACTTGACGAGCTTCTCCAGCGCGACGGACCGGGCGGGCATGTTGATGCCGAGCGCGAGCGTCTCGGTCGCGAACACGACCTTGACGAGGCCGCGGCTGAACAGCTCCTCGACGGTCTCCTTGAACACGGGCAGCATCCCGGCGTGGTGCGCCGCGATCCCGCGCGCGAGCGACTCCGTCCACGTCCAGTAACCGAGCACGTCCAGGTCCTCCGCGGGGATGGTCTCGGTGCGCTCCTCGGCGACGCGCCGGATCTCCGCCTCCTCCGCGGGCGAGGTGAGGCGCAGCCCCGCGGCCAGGCACTGCTGCACGGCACCCTCGCACCCGGCGCGGGAGAAGATGAAGTAGATCGCGGGCAGCAGCCCGTCGGCGTCCAGGGCGTCCACGACGGCGAACCGCGCCGGGTGCGAGGGTGCCGTGCAGCAGTGCCTGGCCGCGGGGCTGCGCCTCACCTCGCCCGCGGAGGAGGCGGAGATCCGGCGCGTCGCCGAGGAGCGCACCGAGACCATCCCCGCGGAGGACCTGG
>NZ_LUAZ01000079.1:0-6768 GCF_001647255.1 Cellulosimicrobium sp. I38E | reverse complement strand
GTGCCGTAGTCCGCGGCGGGCGCCGACGTCGTACCCGCCGGCGCCCGCCGCGGACTACGGCACGCCCGGCTACGGCGAGCGGCGCGACGACCGCCGGTATGACGACCGTGACCGCTACCGGGGCGACCAGTACGGCGACGACCGGTACCGGGACGACCGCTACCGCGACGACCGCGACCGCCGCTACGACGGGCGCGACGGCTACGACCCCCGCTACCGCAAGCGGAAGAAGAAGGAGTCGTGGCTCGAGGACCTCTTCGACTTCTGACGCACCCCGTGGTCGACTGTCCCGCGTGACCGTCCTCGACTCGTTCTCGCTCGCCGGCCGCACGGCCCTGCTCACCGGCGGGAGCCGCGGGATCGGGCGCGCCGTCGCCCGGGCGCTCGGCGAGGCCGGCGCCCGGGTCGCGCTCACGGCGACGACGACGCCCGCGGCGGAGGTGGCGGCCGCCGCGCTGCGGGCGGACGGGATCGATGCTCGCGGGTACGCGCTCGACGTGACGGACCGTGCCCAGGTGGACGACGTCGTCGGTCGCGTGGCGACGGACCTCGGGACCGTCGACCTGCTCGTCAACAACGCGGGGATCTCGATCGGCGGGGCAGCGCTCGAGATCGACGACGACGTGTGGCACCGCACGCTCGCGACCAACCTCGACGGCGTCTGGTACTGCTCGCGCGCGGTCGCGCGGGCCCTGGTCGACGACGGGCGACCGGGGGCGATCGTCAACGTCGGGTCGATGTCGGCGTCGATCGTCAACCGGCCGCGCTGGCAGCCCGCCTACCTCGCCTCCAAGGCGGCGGTGCACCAGCTCACCAAGGGGCTCGCCGCCGAATGGGCGCCGCACGGCATCCGCGTCAACGCCGTCGCGCCCGGGTACGTGCGCACCGAGGCGTCGCCCGTCGACCAGCCCGAGTACTACGACGACTGCGTCGCGCCCGCGGCGATGCAGCGCTGGGCCGAGCCCGAGGAGATCGGCCCTCCGGTCGTGTTCCTCGCGAGCGCGGCGTCGAGCTTCATGACGGGCGCGGTCGTGACGGTCGACGGCGGCTACACCCTCTTCTGAGCCGGGCTAGGCTCGGTCCCCGTGCGCGCAGTCCTCAGCCGGTGGGTCGACCCGTTCGTCGTCACGCTGCTCGTCGTGCTCGTGCTGGGGCTCGTCGTGCCGGTGGGGCCGGGCGCGCAGCGCGTGGTCGACGCCGTGGCGGACGTCGCGGTCACGCTCCTCTTCCTCGTCTACGGCATGCGCCTGTCGACGCGCGAGGTGTGGGCGGGCCTGCGGAACTGGCGCCTCCAGGGCGGCATCCTCGCGGCGACGTACGTCGTGTTCCCGGTGCTCGGGCTCGTCACGGCGTGGGCGATCGAGCCGCTCGTCGGGGCGCCCCTCGCCGCGGGCGTGCTCTACCTGTCCTTGCTCCCGTCGACCGTGCAGTCGTCCGTCGCGTTCACGTCGGTCGCGCGCGGCAACGTCGCCGGGGCGATCTGCGGGGCGACGGTGTCCAACGTCGCGGGCATGGTGATCACCCCGCTGCTCGTGCTGTGGCTCATGACCGGAGCGGACGGGGGCGCCGACGGGCCCACGGGCGGGCTCGGCGGACTCCGGACCGTGCTGCTCCAGCTCCTGCTGCCGTTCGTCGTCGGGCAGCTCCTCCAGCCGTGGGTCGGCGACTGGGTCCGCGCGCGGCGCTGGCTCACGCTCGGCGTCGACCGCGGCACCATCCTCGTCGTCGTGTTCGGCGCCGTCGCCGCCGCGTCCTCGGCGGGCGTGTGGTCGAGCGTGTCCGGCTGGTCGATCGTCGCGCTGCTCGTCGTGAGCGCGCTCGTCCTCGCCGCGATGCTCGCGCTCACCTGGTGGGGCGGGGCGGCCCTGCGGCTGTCGACGGAGGACCGGATCGCCCTCCTCATGTGCGGGTCCAAGAAGTCGCTCGCCACGGGTCTGCCCATGGCGAGCGTGCTGTTCCCCGTCGCCGTCGCGGGCGTCGTCGCCGTGCCGGTGATCGTGTTCCACCAGCTCCAGCTCGTCGTGTGCGCGGTCCTCGCGCGCCGCCTCGCGCTCCGCGACTGACGCCCGGCACCCGTGTGGGCCCGGGTCAGGGGCGCGCGGCGACCTGCTCGCGCACCTGGCGCTTGGCGCGCGTGAGCATGCCGTTCATGCCGCCGATGCGCAGCGGGCTCACGGCCCGCGTGAGGCCGATCGACATGGGGAAGTCGTCCGGCACGTCGAGCACCTCCTGCACCGTCAGGCCCGACAGGCCCTGCGCGAGGATCGACGCGAAGCCGCGCGTCGTCGGCGCCTCGGCGGGCGCGGTCGCGAAGAAGTGCACGACACCGTCGTCGTCGACCTCCGCGAACGCCCGCACGGGCGACTGGCACTCCTCGATGCGCTCGAGCAGGCCGGGCGCGCTCGCATAGCGCTCCGGGAGGTCGGGCAGCTCGTTCGCGAACTCGAGCAGGAGCTGGAGGCGCTCGCGCTCCGGCAGCGCGAGGAAGTCCTCGCGGATCTCCGCGAGGGCCGCGGGCAGGGACGAGGCGTCGGACGGGGAGCTCATGGTGTCGATCCTTGCATCGGGGGCGTGCGGCCGGGACCTGGTCCCACCGTGCGGAACGCCGGCCACGCGCGACGTATGCCCGCGGCAGACGGCGACGGCGCGCGGCGGGCCCACGAGGGGCCGGCCGCGCGCCGTCGTGCGAGGGGTGCGGTCAGTTGAGCGACGCGGGGGCCTCGCCGGCCTCCTCGCCCTTGACGATCGGGACGCGCACCGCGTTGCCCCACTCGGTCCACGAGCCGTCGTAGTTACGGACCTTGTCGAAGCCGAGGAGGTAGGTCAGCGCAAACCAGGTGTGGCTCGAGCGCTCGCCGATGCGGCAGTACGTGACGACCTCGTCGTCCGTCGCGAGGCCGAGGCCGCCCTCCTGGTAGATCGCCTCGAGCTGCTCGCGCGACTTGTAGGTGCCGTCCTCGGCGACCGCCGTCGCCCACGGGACGTTGCGCGCCGTCGGGATGTGGCCGCCGCGCAGCACGCCCTCCTCCGGGTAGTCCGGGATGTGCAGGCGCTCGCCCGTGTACTCCTGCGGGGAGCGGATGTCGACGAGCGGCCCGTTGCCGATGTGCGCGAGGACGTCCTCCTTGAACGCGCGGATCGTCACGTCGTCGCGCTCGACGACCGGGTACTCGACGGCCTCCGGCGCGGGGACGTCGGTCGTGACCTCGCGACCCTCCGCGATCCACTTGCCGCGGCCGCCGTCGAGCAGGCGCACGTCCTCGTGGCCGAACAGCGTGAAGACCCACGCGGCGTACGCGGCCCACCAGTTGTTCTTGTCGCCGTAGACGACGATCGTCGTGTCGCGGCCGATGCCCTTGTCGCCGAGGAGCTGGGCGAAGCCCTTGCCGTCGATGTAGTCGCGCGTGTCGGGGTCGTTGAGGTCGGTGTGCCAGTCGATCTTCACCGCGCCGGGGATGTGACCGGTCTCGTAGAGCAGCACGTCCTCGTCGGACTCGACGACGACGATGCCCGGCTGCCCGAGGTGCTCGGCGAGCCAGTCCGTGCTCACGAGGCGGTCGGGGTGGGCGTACTGGGTGATCTTCTCGCTGGTGTCGAGCGGTGCGGGCATGGTGTCCTCCGTGCGGCGGGAGCTGGGTGTCCGAGGTGGTGGTCCGTCCGAGCGTCAGGCTAGGTCGGCTGTCCGCATCACGGAAGGCCTGTCGCGCATGCTGAGACGGTGTTACGCCAGGTGCCGCAGCCCGTGCCGCAGCAGGAGCGCGGACGCCCCGAGGTTGAGCGCGGTGGCCGCCCGGACGTCCGCCCCGGGTGCCCGACGGCCCCACGCGGCGGGCTCGACGAGCGTGCCCGCGAGCGAGGTCGAGCCGAGCGCGACGCACGTGCGCGCCCAGCCGCGCGCGCGGCCCGCGCGGGGTGCCGCCAGGGCGACGAGCGCGGTCACGGCCACGGGGATCGCGGTGCCGCCGCCCAGCCCGAGCGCGACGGTGCGGGCGGCGGGCATCGGGAGGGGGTCACGTCCGAACGGCTCGGAGTGCAGGTCGTGGCGGACCGCCGTCCACGACCCGAGCGCGGTGGCGGCGGCGTAGGCGAGGACCACGGCCCCGGCACCGGCCATGCCTCCGACGGTACGCCCGGGTCGCCTGCCGCGCTCGCCGTTCGCCGCTGCTCGCCCGTCGGTCCAGACTGGCGGCGTGGTCGGTGCTGTCCCGGAGCGGGTCCAGCGTGCCGTCGCGCTGCTCGGCCTGCGCGGCGACGAGGCCGTGCTCGAGATCGGGCCCGGCCCCGGCGCGGCCGTGGAGCTGGTGCTCGCGCGGCACCCCGGCGTGCGCTACGTCGCGGTCGACCGCTCCGCGACCGCCGTCGCGCGCACGGCGGCCCGCAACCGCTCGGCCGTCGACGACGGCCGGCTGGTCGTGCGGCAGGGGGACGTCACGGACCCCGACCTCGCCGACACGCTCGGTGGCCCGTTCGACGTCGTGTTCGCCGTGAACGTCAACGTCTTCTGGACCCGCGCGGCGCGCGCGGAGGCGGGCGCGCTCGCGGCCCGGCTCGTCCCGGGCGGCTCGCTCTTGCTGGCCTACGAGACACCAGGCGGGGACGACGGCCGCGTCGTCGACGGCGTCCGCGCGTCGCTCGCCGTCCCCGGGCTGGGCGCGCCGGTCGTCATCCGCGACGGCGTGGTGGCCGTCGGCGCACGCCGTACACCCACCGGGGAGTGACCGGACGCGGCTCAGCCGAGCAGCTCGCGCTCCGCCTCGCCGAGCGCGCGGTCGAGGAGGTCGAGCCCGAGGTCGAGCTCCTCCTCGCTCACCGTGAGCGGCGGCGCGATGCGGAACACGCCGCCCATGCCCCGGAGCTGCACGACGTTCATGTGGAGCCCGAGGTCCAGCGCCCGCCGGGTGACCAGGGCGCCGAGGGCGTCGGCGCCCTCCTTCGTCTCGCGGTCGAGCACGAGCTCGATGCCCTGGAGCAGACCCCGTCCGCGCACGTCGCCGATCGTGGCGTGGCGGTCCTGGAGGTCGAGCAGCCCGGCTCGGAGCCGGTCGCCCAGCACGCGCACCCGGGCGTCCATTCGCTCGGCCTCGAGCACGTCGAGCACGGTGTTGCCGACCGCCGCGACGAGCGGGTCCGAGACGTGCGTCGTGAAGAACAGGAAGCCGCGCTCGTGGGCGCGCTCCTCGATCTCGGCGCTCGTGATGACGGCGGCGAGGGGCAGGCCGGCGCCGAGCGTCTTGGAGATGGTGAGGATGTCGGGGACCACCGGCTCCTCGCCGCCGCGGCCCTCGAACGCGTACCAGGAGCCCGTCCGGCACAGCGCCGTCTGCGCCTCGTCGAGGATGAGGAGCATCCCGCGCTCGTGGCACTTGTCGCGCAGCGCCGCGAGGTAGCCGGGCGGAAGCTCGACGATCCCGCCCGAGCTGAGGATCGGCTCGACGATGCACGCCGCGAGGCTCCCCGTGGACTGCACGTCGACGAGGTCGAACGCGAGGTCGAGCTGGCGGCGCCAGTCGTGCGCGCCGTCGGGCGTGAGGTGGTCGGGGCGGTACGCGTTCGGCACGGGGATGACGAGGTTGCCGGGCGCCGTGGGGCCGTAGCCGCGGCGCCCCGCGCTGTACGTCGCCGCGGCCGCCGCGTGCGTCATGCCGTGCCACGACCCGGCGAGCGAGACGACCTCGTGCCGACCCGTGACGAGCTTCGCCATCCGGATCGCGGCCTCGTTGGACTCGGCTCCCGTCGTGAGGAGCAGGACCTTCTCGAGCGGGTCGGGCAGCGTGCCCGCGATCCGGCGTGCGAGGTCGACGACCGGGCGCGAGAGCATCCCGGAGAAGAGGTGGTCGAGCGTGCCGACCTGGCTGCGGACCGTCTCGACGATCGCCGGGTGGCTGTGCCCGAGGATCGCGCTCATCTGCCCTGACGTGAAGTCGAGGACACGCCGTCCGTCGGCCGTCGTGACGAAGCTGCCCGACGCGCTCTCGACGATCTCCGGCGTGAACGGCCCGCCGTACCGCACGAGGTGCCGGTCGGCGTCGGCCCAGAACGTCGCGTCGTCCGGGGTCGTCGGGGCGAGGGCGGGGGACGGGAGGACGGCCATCCTCCGAGCGTAGGGACGGAGCCCTGTGCGCGTACAGCACGAGTTCTCGTACAGTCTGTGCGGAGAACCCGCACAAGCAGGGCGACCGCACGGAACGGAGGACCGCGTGCTCAACGCCGCCCGGCTCCAGATCCTCGCCCGGCTCGAGAGCCTCGGGACCGTGCGCGCCGTGGGCGCGTCCCTGCACCTGAGCCCGTCCGCGGTGTCCGCGCAGCTCGCGGCGCTCGAGGCCGAGACCGGGTCGCGCCTCGTCGAACGGACGGGACGGAGGGTGCGTCTCACGCCCGCGGGGCGCACCCTCGCGCGGCACGCCCGCGTCATCCTCGACCAGATGGCGCTGGCGGAGGCGGAGCTCGCCCACCCCGACGGTCAGCCCGCCGGGGTCGTGCGCGTCGCGGCGTTCTCGAGCGGCGTCCGGGCCCTCGTGATCCCCCTCGCGCGGCGGCTGGCCGTCGAGCACCCGCGGGTGCAGGTCGAGGTCGTCGAGCTCGACCCGCGCGAGAGCGGGCCCGCGCTCCGCCGCGCGGACGTCGACCTCGCCGTGACCGCCGACCTGCTCGACGGCGCAGGGCTCGCCGGACCCGACGTCGCGACCGTCCCGCTGCTCGAGGACCCGGTCGTCCTCGTCGCGCCGACGGGTGCGTCGGCGGGCTCGTCGGAGGGGGCGGCGGCGGGGG
>NZ_LUAZ01000078.1:0-6832 GCF_001647255.1 Cellulosimicrobium sp. I38E | reverse complement strand
GTCCCGTAGCCCCCACCCGGACAGGAACCCCATGCTCGTCAGCCTCCTGCGGACGCGGTTGCGTCCCTACCTGACACCGATCCTCATCCTCCTCGTGCTCCAGCTCCTCGCGACGCTCGCGTCGCTGTACCTGCCGAGCCTCAACGCCGACATCATCGACCAGGGCGTCACGCAGGGCGACACCGCCTACATCATGCGCACCGGCGGGCTCATGCTCCTCGTGAGCCTCGGGCAGGTCGTGTGCGCGGTCGCCGCCGTCTACTTCGGCGCGCGGGTCGCGATGTCGTTCGGCCGCGACGTGCGCGCCGGGCTGTTCACCAACGTGCAGCGCTTCTCCGCCCAGGAGATGGGCCAGTTCGGTGCGCCGTCCCTCATCACGCGCACTACGAACGACGTGCAGCAGGTGCAGATGCTCGTGCTGCTGTCGCTGACCATCATGGTCATGGCGCCGATCATGCTGGTCGGCGGCGTGGTCATGGCGCTCCAGGAGAACGTCGAGCTCTCCGCCCTGCTGCTCGTCATCGTGCCCGTGCTCGGCGTGAGCGTGGGGCTCATCATCTGGCGGATGGTCCCGTACTTCCGGCAGATGCAGAAGAAGATCGACGGCATCAACGCCGTCCTGCGCGAGCAGATCACGGGCATCCGCGTGATCCGGGCGTTCGTGCGCGAGCGTCGCGAGGCCGAGCGCTTCGACGTCGCGAACGACGCGCTGTTCGACGTCTCGCTCAAGGCGGGCAAGCTCATGGCGCTCATGTTCCCGACCGTCATGCTCGTCATGAACGCGTCGAGCATCGCGGTGCTGTGGTTCGGCGGTCGTCAGATCGACGCGGGCGACATGGAGGTCGGTGCGCTCACCGCGTTCCTGTCCTACCTCATGTACATCCTCATGGCCGTGATGATGTCGACGATGATGTTCATGATGGTGCCGCGCGCGGCGGTCTCCGCCGAGCGCATCACGGACGTCCTGCGCACGACCGCGACGGTCGTCGAGCCGGAGCGTCCCGTCGCCCTCACGTCGCGGACCGGGCGCGTCGAGCTCGACGGCGTCGAGTTCCGCTACCCGGGCGCCGAGGACCCGGTGCTCCACGACGTCTCGTACGTGGCCGAGCCCGGGCAGACGACGGCGATCATCGGCTCGACCGGCTCCGGCAAGACGACGCTGCTCAACCTCGTGCCCCGGCTGTTCGACGTCACGGGCGGGTCGGTGCGCATCGACGGGACCGACGTGCGCGACCTCACGGGCGCGGACCTCGGCTCGCTCCTGGGCCTCGTGCCGCAGAAGGCCTACCTGTTCTCGGGAACGGTCGCAGACAACCTCCGCTACGGGCGGCCGGACGCGACCGAGGAGCAGATGTGGGAGGCGCTCGACGTCGCCCAGGCCCGCGACTTCGTCGAGGCGCTCGACGGCGGGCTCGACGCGCCCGTCGCGCAGGGCGGGACGAACTTCTCCGGCGGCCAGCGCCAGCGGCTCGCCATCGCCCGCGCGATCGTGCGCGACCCCGCGGTCTACCTGTTCGACGACTCGTTCTCCGCGCTCGACTACGCGACGGACGCGCGCCTGCGCGCTGCTCTCGCGCCCCGCACGCGGCACTCCACGGTGATCGTCGTCGCGCAGCGCGTCGCGACGATCCGCGGCGCCGACCAGATCCTCGTGCTCGACCACGGCCGCATCGTCGGCCGCGGCACGCACGCCGAGCTCCTCGAGTCCAACGAGACCTACCAGGAGATCGTCTACTCCCAGCTCTCGATCGAGGAGGCAGCATGAGCGGCGAGCAGGACGCCTCGCGCACGCCCGCGCCGTCGGGCCGGGACACCCCCGCACCCGACGCCGCGCCCGGCTCCGACAAGCCCACCGCGAAGGGTGGCGACGTCGCCCGGACACGGCTCGCCGGACGTCCCCGCGGTGGCGGAGGGCACGGCCCGATGGGCGGCATGGGCGTCCCGGGCGAGAAGGCGCTCGACTTCAAGGGCTCCCTGCGCCGGTTCGCCGCGTCGCTGCGGCCCGAGCGCGTGCCGATCGTCGCCGTCGTGATCCTCGGCATCGTCTCGGTGGCGCTCGCGGTCGCCGGTCCCAAGCTCCTCGGCAACGCGACGAACATCATCTTCGCGGGCGTCGTCGGGTCCCAGCTCCCGGCGGGCGTGACGCAGGCCCAGGCCGTCGACGCGCTGCGCGCCCAGGGGCAGGACCAGGTCGCGGACCTCGTCTCGGGCGTACCCGGCCTCGTTCCCGGCGAGGGCATCGACTTCACGGCGCTCGCGACCGTGCTCGCGTGGGTGCTCGCGGTCTACGTCGGCTCGTTCCTGTTCGGGTGGCTCCAGGGGCGCATCACGGCGATCGTCGTGCAGCGCACCGTCTACCGGCTGCGCGGTGAGGTGCAGACCAAGCTCGGGCGCCTCCCTCTGTCGTACTTCGACCGCAACCCGCGCGGCGAGATCCTCTCGCGCGTCACGAACGACATCGACAACATCTCCCAGACGCTCACGCAGACGCTCTCGCAGCTCGTAACGTCGGTGCTCACCGTGGTCGGCGTGCTCGGCGTGATGTTCTGGATCTCGCCGCTGCTCGCGGTGGTCGCGCTCGTGACGGTGCCGCTGTCCGTGATCATCACGGCGCAGATCGCCAAGCGCTCGCAGCCGCAGTTCATCCAGCAGTGGGCGGCCACGGGACGCCTCAACGCGCACATCGAGGAGATGTACACCGGGCACACGCTCGTCAAGGTCTACGGCCACCAGCAGGCCGCGATCGACGACTTCGAGCGCGAGAACGGCGACCTGTACGACGCGAGCTTCAAGGCACAGTTCATCTCCGGCACCATCCAGCCGGCGATGGGCTTCATCGCGAACCTCAACTACGTGATCGTCGCGGTCGTCGGCGGGCTGCGCGTCGCGTCGGGCACCATGACCCTCGGCGACGTGCAGGCGTTCATCCAGTACTCGCGCCAGTTCACGCAGCCCATCACGCAGATCGCGTCGATGATGAACCTGCTCCAGTCGGGCGTCGCGTCGGCCGAGCGGGTCTACGACCTGCTCGACGCCGAGGAGCAGACGCCGGACCCGTCGCCCGCGGAGACGGTCGACCCGGTGCGCGGCCGCGTCGCGTTCGAGGACGTGTCGTTCTCCTACAGCACCGACACGCCGCTCATCGAGCACCTCGACCTGGTCGTCGAGCCCGGCCAGACGATCGCGATCGTCGGGCCGACGGGCGCGGGCAAGACCACGCTCGTCAACCTGCTCATGCGGTTCTACGACGTCGACTCCGGCCGGATCACGCTCGACGGCGTGGACACGCGCGCCATGACGCGCGACGACCTGCGCTCCGACATCGGGATGGTGCTCCAGGACACCTGGCTGTTCAAGGGCACGATCGAGGAGAACCTGCGCTACGGCGTGCGCGACGGGCGCGACGTGGGCGAGGAGGAGTTCCTCGCCGCGACGCGCGCGACGCACGTCGACCCGTTCGTGCGCACGCTGCCCGACGGGTACGCGACGGTGATCGACGACGAGGGCTCGAGCGTGAGCGCGGGGGAGAAGCAGCTCCTCACGATCGCGCGCGCGTTCCTCGCCGACCCGGCGATCCTCGTGCTCGACGAGGCGACGAGCTCGGTCGACACGCGCACCGAGGTGCTGGTCCAGCAGGCGATGAACGCGCTGCGCGAGGGGCGCACGTCGTTCGTCATCGCGCACCGCCTGTCGACGATCCGCGACGCGGACACGATCCTCGTCATGGAGCAGGGGTCGATCGTCGAGCAGGGCTCGCACGACGAGCTGCTCGCGGCGGGCGGCGCGTACGCGCGGCTGTACGAGAGCCAGTTCGCGGCGCCGGTCGGCGCCGAGGCGCAGGACGACGCGGTGGACGCCGTCGCCCCCGCGGGCCGGCCGGCAGGCGCCTGACGCGGCTCGGCCCGCGCCGGCCCACCCTCGGGTGGACCGGCGCGGGCCGTCGCTGGGACGACGAGGGCCGGCGACCGGGCGGTGGTCCGCCCAGGCCCTCAGGCGAGCGAGAGGAACAGCTTCTCGAGCTTCGCCACGTCGAGCGTCGGGTCCTCGCCGTCCTCGGCCGGCTCGGTGAGGCACTGGCGCATGCCGGACGCGATGATCGCGAAGCCCGCGCGGTCGAGCGCGCGCGACACGGCGGAGAGCTGCGTGACGACGTCCTCGCAGTCCCGCCCCTCGTCGATCATGCGCACGACGGCCGCGAGCTGGCCCTGGGCGCGCTTGAGCCGGTTGACGACCTTGTCCATGTCGGTGCGGTCGAGCTCCACGGGTGTTCTCCTGCGTTCGTCTCGGAAGGGTGGCAGCGAGAGTGCTGCCGGAGGGCCTGCGTCAGGGTCGGGCCGGCGGGGCCGGTCAGGCGCAGGTGCAGCGCTGCTCGGGCGGCACCTCGGCCATGACCTCGTCGGCGTGCATGCCGCAGCCGGTCCAGGTGGTCTTGCCGCACGTGCGGCACAGGGCGGGACTGCACACGGTGTGTCTCCTCGGGTGTGGGGTGGGTTCGGTCTCGGGTCGGGGTGCGGTGCTCGGTCGGGGGTAGGTCGTGGAGGATCAGCGTCGCACGGCTCCGCCCGCGGCCTGCCACGCGCCGAGCCCGCCGGACAGGCTCGTGGCGGCGTAGCCGAGCGACCGGAGCTGGCGGGCCGCGGTGCGCGAGCGCATCCCGGACGCGCACACGACGACGACGGTCGCGCCGTCCTTCAGGCGTCGCGGCGCGGCCGACGGGACGTCGGCGAGCGGCACGTGCACCGCCTGGGGCGCGTGCCCGGTGCGCCACTCGTCGCGCTCGCGCACGTCGAGGAGCGTCGCACCGTCGCGGACGAGCTGCACCGCGGTGGCGGCGTCGACGGTCGGGCGCACGCCGCCGTCGTCGGACGAGCGGGAGAACAGGCGGCGGAGGCGGTCGATCATGCGGGGACTCCTTCGAGGGTGCGCGCGGCGTGCGGCGTGGTGGTCAGGGTGAGCCAGCCGCCGGAGAGGTTGCGCGCGTCGAGCCCGGCGGCGAGCAGGACGCGGGTGGCGAGGTAGGAGCGCACGCCGCTCGCGCAGTGCACGGCGACGGTGCGCCCCGCCGCGGCGGCGCGCACCTCGTCGAGCCGTTCGCGCAGCTCGGTGTGCGGCACGTTGAGGGCGCCGTCGAGGTGTCCGGCGGCGTGCTCGTCGCGCGACCGGACGTCGAGCACGAGCGAGGTCGCGACGACCTCCTCCAGGTCGGTCGCGTGCCACTGCGGCATGGTGCCGTCGAGCACGTTCTGCGCGACGAACCCCAGCATGTTCACGACGTCCTTCGCCGCGCCGAACGGCGGGGCGTAGGCGAGCTCGAGCTCGGCGAGGTCGTCCACGGTGAGCCCGGCCCGCAGCGCCGTCGCGAGCACGTCGACGCGCTTGTCCACCCCGGCGCGGCCCACGGCCTGCGCGCCGAGCAGGCGGCCGTCGGGCGCGAAGCTCGCCGTGACGTGCACGGGCTCAGCCCCGGGGAACCAGCCCGCGTGGTGGGCCGCGTGGACGCGGACCTGCTCGTGCGCGACGCCGGCGGACGTGAGCGTCGTGTGGCTCGGCCCCGTGACCGCGGCGGTGAGCCCGAACACGCGGACGATCGCGGTGCCGAGCACGGGCGCCTGCGGCGTCGTCCGGTGGCCCAGCATCGAGTCCGCGGCGCGCCGGCCCTGGCGGTTGGCCGGGCCGGCGAGCGGGACGGGACCCGTCGCGCCGGTCACCGCGTGCACGACCTCGACGGCGTCGCCGACGGCCCACACGTGCGGGTCGGACGTGCGCTGGTCGGTGTCGACGCGGATCGCGCCGCGCTCGCCGAGGGCGAGCCCGGCGGCCGCGGCCAGGTCGCTCGCGGGCCGCACGCCGACGCTCACGAGCACGACGTCGGCGTCGAGCACCGTGCCGTCGGCGAGCTCGAGCGCGACGGCATGGTCCGCACCGGCGGGCCGCGGCACGACGGCGGTCGCGGAGGTCCCGAGGTGGAGCCCGACTCCGTGGTCGCGCAGCTCGTCCGCGAGCAGCAGCGCGAGGTCGGGCTCCAGCGGAGGGAGCACCTGGTCGGCGCGCTCGACGACGTCGACGGACAGCCCGCGGGTGACGAGCGCCTCCACGGCCTCGAGCCCGATGAACCCCGCACCGACGACGACGGCCCGCACGGGCGCGGTGCGCCCCGCCGCGACCTCGGCCTCCAGGCCTGCGAGCCGCTCGGCGAGCGCGTCGAGGTCCGCGATCGTCCGCAGCGTGTGCACCGCCGGGTGGTCGAGGCCCGCGACCGGCGGGAGCACGGTGGTCGCACCCGGCGCGAGCAGGAGCGCGTCATAGGCGAGCTCGGAGGTCCCGTCCTCGGCCGCGACGATGACGGTCCGCGCGGTGCGGTCGATCGCCGTGACGCGATGCCGGGTCCGGACGTCGAGGTCGAGGCTCGCGCGCAGCGACCCGGGGGAGTGCAGCAGGAGGGTGTCGCGGTGCGCGATCTCGCCCGACACCTGGTACGGCAGGCCGCAGCCCGCGAACGAGACGTGGTCGGACTGCTCGAGCACGACGATCGACGCGTGCTCGTCGAGACGGCGGGCGCGCGCGGCGGCGCTCATGCCGCCCGCGACGCCGCCGACGACGACGATGCGGCGCGCGCCGTCGGGGTCGGACGGGTGGGTCGTCGAGCCGGGGGTCGAGGGGATCATGCTCCAACGATACCCCCGGGGGTATCGATCGAGACAAGTCGACAGGCTGAGAGGTCGGTCACGGGACGCCTCGGTCGCCGGCGCGGCCGCTCACAGCCGGCGAACAGCCGTGCCATCCCGGCGGCACACGCCCGCTCCGTAGACACGGCCCATGAGCACCCCCACGC
>NZ_LUAZ01000077.1:0-7824 GCF_001647255.1 Cellulosimicrobium sp. I38E | reverse complement strand
GCGGTGATGCGGGGGGTCATGGGAGTCTCCGGTTCGGGAAGGTGGGGCGCTGAGGGCACGCGGTCACTCGCTGCGCAGCGCGTCGATGGGCGCGAGGCGCGCGGCGCGCACGGCGGGGTAGACGCCGAACACGAGCCCGATGGCGAGCGCGACGGCGATCGAGCCGCCGACCGCGAGGGGCGAGACGACGATCGACGAGCCCAGCGCCGCGGGGAGCGTGAGCGCGGCGACGACGCCGAGGAGCGCGCCGACGAGGCCGCCGGTGACGCCGAGGATCGACGCCTCCGTGAGGAACTGGCGGCGGATCGCGCCGGGCGGGGCGCCGAGCGCCTTGCGCAGGCCGATCTCGCGCGTCCGCTCGGTGACGGACACGAGCATGATGTTCATGACGCCGATGCCGCCGACGAGCAGGGACAGCCCCGCGACCCCGGCGAGCAGGACGGTGAGGGTGCGGTAGACCGACGTCGCGGTGGACACGAGCGAGTCCTGGGAGTCGATCGTGAAGTCGGCCGCGTCCGCGCTGCTCGCGCCGTGCAGCGCGAGGAGCAGGGACTGGGCCTCCTGGTACGCGGCGGAGATCGCGTCGGTGTCGGTCGCCTTGAGGTAGATGGTGCTGACCGAGGTGTCGGTACCGCCCGTGACCGCCGACGTCATCGCCGTCAGGGACATCACGGCCGTGTCGTCGAGGTTGGTCGACGCGCTCGACCCGGCCGCCTCGAGCACGCCGACGACGTCGAACGTCGTCCCGGCGATGCTCACCGTGCGGCCGACGACGTCCGCCCGGCCGAACAGCTCGGTCGCCGTCTCGGGACCGAGGACGACCTCGTCGGTCGACGCAGGGTCGACGAACTCCCCGGACGCGAGCTCGCGCGAGCGCACCTCGAGCCAGTCGCCCGTGACGCCCGCGACCGTGGTGGTCCAGTTGGCGTCGCCCGCCTCGAGCGACTGCGACGACTCCTTCTCCGCGGTGACGGCGGCGACGTCGGGCACCGCGACCTGCGAGGCGAGGGCCTCGGCGTCGGCGACGGTGAGCGTCGAGGCGGCGCCGAACCCGCCCCGGATCCCCGCGGAGTCCGTGGACGACCCCGGGGTGACGATGAGCAGGTTCGACCCGAGCGCGCTGATGTCCTCGGACACGTCCTTCTGCGTCCCCAGCCCGAGCCCGACCGTGAGGATCACGGCGGCGATCCCGATGAGGATGCCGAGCACCGTGAGGAGCGAGCGCATCGTGTGCGCGCGGATCGCGTGCCACGCCGTGGCGGCGGTCTCCGTCCAGCTCATGCCGCGACCACCCGCTCGTCCGACGTCACGAGCCCGTCGAGCACGCGCACGACCCGCCGGGACCGCTGCGCGACCTCGTGCTCGTGCGTGATGAGGACGATCGTGCGGCCCTGCGCGTGCAGCGCGTCGAGGAGGTCGAGCACGTCCGCCGTGGAGCGCGAGTCGAGGTTGCCCGTCGGCTCGTCCGCGAGGACGAGCGCCGGCTCGCCGACGAGCGCCCGCGCGACGGCGACGCGCTGCTGCTGGCCGCCCGAGAGCTGGCCGGGGCGGTTCGCGGTGCGGTCCGCGAGCCCGACGCGCGCGAGCGCCTCCGCGGCTCGATCACGGCGCTCCGCCGGGGCGACGCCCCGGTACACGAGCGGGAGCTCGACGTTGCGCAGCGCCGACAGCGACGGCAGCAGGTTGAACTGCTGGAACACGAACCCGATCTGCTCGTTGCGCACGCTCGCGAGGTCCGTCTCGTCCATGTCCGCCACGTCGTCGCCCGCGAGCCGGTACGTGCCCGAGGTGAGCGTGTCGAGGCAGCCGAGCACGTTCATGAGCGTCGACTTGCCCGAGCCGGACGGCCCGACGATCGCCACGTACTCACCGCGCTCGATCCGCAGGTCGACGCCGCGCAGCGCCTCGAACTCGAGGTCGCCCGTGCGGTAGGTCTTGCGTGCGTCGCGCAGGTCGATGACGGGCCGGTCCGCACCCGCCGCCGTCGCGGGGTCCGTGTGCCCGACGGCGGTCGTCGCCGCGGTCACGAGTTCCCGCCCTGGCCGGGGCGGGCGCCCATCTGGGACGGGTCGAACCCCTCGGGGAAGCCCTGCCCCCCGCCAGGGAGCTCGGACGGGTCGAACCCCTCGGGGAACCCCTGCCCGCCGGTGCCGCCCTGCTCGCCGACCTGCCCCCGGCCCGCGCCGGGCGTGAACGCCGTGTACTGCACGGTGTCGCCCTCGGCGAGGCCCGAGACGATCTCGACGGACTGGCCCGACGTCTCGCCCGTCTCGACGACCTGCTCGGAGGTGGAACCGTCGTCGGCCACGAGCGTGACCACGGACGCGCCGTCGTCGTTCGTCGAGACCGCGGCGGCGGGGACGGAGAGCACGTCCGTGCGGCGCTCGGTGACGATCGAGACGTCGACGCTCACGCCGTCGTACAGGCCCTCGGGGCTGCCGGTGACCGTGACCGAGACCGGGTAGGCGACCGCGCCCTGGGTCGTGGAGGGCAGGCGGCCGATCTCGCTCACCGTGCCGAACACCGTGTCGGCGAGGTCGTCCGAGGTCATCTCGACCTGGTCGCCCGTCTCGATCGCCGTGACGTCGGCCTCGCCCACGCTCACGTCGACGCTCCACGCGTCGGTGCCCACGATCGTGAACGCCGCGGTGTCCGACGAGCCCGACGACGCGCTGCTGCCGGACCCGCCGGTCGACGCCCCGGGCACCGTGCCGGTGCCGCCGGGCGAACCCGACCCGGTCGACGCGGACGAGCCCGTCGAGCCGACGGTGTCGCCGACGGCGACGCCGACCGACGTCACGAGACCGGCGGCCGGGGCGGTCAGGGTCGCGTCGGCCATCGCCGCGGCGGCGTCGTCGGAGGCCTGCTGCGCGACCGCGACGGCGGACTCGCGCGCCTCGACCGCGGCCCCGGCGGCGTCGCTGCCGTCGTCCGACTCCTGCGCGTCGGCGAGGTCGGCCTGCGCCTGCGCGAGGTCGGCGTCCGCCTGCGCGAGCGCGGCGTCGAGCTGGAGGGTGTCGATGGTGGCGAGCGTCTGGCCCGCCTCGACCGTGTCGCCCGCGGCGACCTCGACCGTCAGCACGGTGCCCGCCGCCGCGAACGAGACGTCCTCCTGGACGCTCGGGGTGAGCGTGCCCGTGGTCGTCACGGTCTGCTCGAACGTGGCCGTGGTCGCCTGCGCGGTGACGGGCTGCGCGGCGCCGGCCTCCTGCGCCGCCGACGCACGGGGCCGCAGGACCGTGAGGTAGACGACGAGCGCGACGACGACGACGAGCGCGACCGCGCCGACGACGAGCGCACGACGGCGCGGGCGCGGGCCGCGGAGGCGGCGCGCGAGGCGCGCGCGGCGCGTGCCGACGGTGCCCGGGGAGGCCCCGTCGGACGTCGTGCCGTCGCCGGGACCGTCCCCCGGCCCCGGGTCGGTGCCCGCCGAGGGGCCGGGCGGGTGGTCGGGGGAGGTCCCCCTCGGTGCGGTCGCGGACGACCGTGTGCGCTGCTGGAGCACCCTCGTCTCCCTGGCTCGGTGCCGCCCGGGCGGCGGCGGTCGATGGGGAGGCTAGGGAGGCAGGTTGGGGCGAACGTAGCGCGCGCCTGTGCGGAGCCTATGAGCGCACGCACCCGGACGCGCCGAACCCGGGGTCGCTCCCCGATCCGGAGGTGGATCGGGGAGCGACCCCGGGTTCGGGGTGGGTCAGCCGCGGGTCAGCCGCAGGTCGGCCGGCCGTGCTCCGGTGTCGCGACGGTCTCGCGCTCGTCGGCGTCGTCCGCCGGCGCGGCGGTGACCTCCACCGCGCCGTCGGCGTCGCCGCGGACGGCGAACGACTGGTACGCGTTCTTGCCGGGCGCCACGGACGGGAAGCTCTTCGAGCCCCACGGCGTGGCGACCTCGACGTCGAGGCGCGCGTCGTCGTCGTTCACGACCCGCACCGCGACGTACGGCTTGCCGCCGAGGCACCGGACCTCGGCCGTCGCGGTGACGGCGACCGCGGCCGGCGACGCCGGGTCCGCCGCGCCGGGCGCGAGCACCCGGAGGGCCGTGAGCCCCGGGTCGCCGTCCTGCCACGACGTGCTCAGCGCGACGTACCGCGCCGCGCGGTCGACGGCGAGCGTGCCGCGCACGCCACCGGCGCCGATCGTGCCGACGTCGGTGAAGGTCAGGCCGTCGTCGCTCACGGAGACGACGGACTCCGGAGCTCCGCCGCGCTCCCACGCGGCGACGACGGTGCCGATCTCGCGCGGGGCGCCCAGGTCGGTGACCATGCGGCCGTCCGGCCCGGGGACCCACGCCGTGGCGGCGTCGCCGTCCACGGCGAGCGACGGCGACGTCATGCCCTCGGGCAGCACCGACGCGGGGAACGTGAGGGTGCTCAGCGCGCGGTCCGCGACGGGGAACGGCGTCGCGTCCCGGAACGTGACGCGCGTGCCCGACGGCGTCGCCCCGATCGTGCGGGTCGCACCCGTCTCGGCGTGGCGCAGCTCGACCGGCGCCCCGTCGCCGCTCACGCGGAACGAGCGCGCGTCGGCGACGGCGACCGTCACCCCCGCGGGAGCCTGCCCGGCGGGCGTGGCGACCGTCGCGCGCGACGCGAGGACGAGGGCGTCGCCCGCGGGGACGGTGACGTCGAGCGTCGACGCGTCCCTGCCGATCGACTGACCCACCGTCTGCGTGCCGGCGTACACGGGGACGGCCCCGCCGTCGTGCGGGACGGTGAGGGTCGTCGCGACGTCGGCGCCCGTGAGGTTGAACGCGACGACGTACCCGTCGACGGCGCTCACGAGGACCGCCGGGTCATCGGACGTCGGCACGCGGGCCCCGGCCTGCGCGGCGGTCGCCGCGGCGTCGCCCGGGACCATCTCGACGAGCCGGGGCCCGGTCGCGCCGTCCGTGAGCCGGACGACGTGGCGCGTGTCGGTCGCGCGCGACACGGTCACGGGTGCGTCCGAGCCGCGCACGATGAACCCGGCCTCGCCCTCGACGTTGAGCCAGTCGCCCTCGCTGCGCAGCACCTCGTCGCCCGTGTACCGGAACGACGCGGCGTCGTGCCACGTCTGCCCGTCGAGCGACGTCTGGACGCGGTACTCCTGGCCCGCGGCGACCTCCCAGCCGAGCTGCACCTGGCTCACCGCGGTGGGCGCGCCGAGGTCGACCTGGACCCACGAGTCGGGCTTCGTGCGGTCCGCGACCGACACGGCCCAGCGCGTCGTGGCGGAGCCGTCGGTGACGGCGCTCGCGGGGTTCGAGCCGTTCGCGCTCGACGCCGTGGCCGGCTTGCCCGCGGCGACGTCCGTCCCCGTGGGTGAGAACGCACGCAGGTGGTAGAGCGAGTAGCCGTAGGCCGCGTCGCCGCGCACGCCCTGCATGCGGACGTAGCGCGTGGTGACCGGCGCGGGCTCGTCCGCGCCCTCCGGGGTGAGGTCGACGGTGTCGAGGCGCGCGACGTTCACGTCCGCCGGGGCCTTGCCGTACGCGGTCGCGGTGGTCCAGGTCTGGCCGTCGGTCGACGTCTGGACGAGGTAGCGCGCGCCCGCGCTCGCCTCCCACGCGAACCGCACGCCGCCCACGGTGGTCTCCTCGCCGAGGTCCACCTGGATCCACGAGTCGGGGCGCGTGCGCTCGCCGACCGCGACGGCCCAGCGGGTCGACGGGTTGCCGTCCGTGACGCGCGCGGCCTGGCGCCCGCCCGCCGTGTCCTGGCTCGACGCCGTCGCGACCTTGCCGGCCGCGAGGTCGGTCGCGGACCCCGCGTCCGCGCCGTAGGCGTGGAACGCGAACATCGAGTAGCCGTACTGCGGGTGGCCCTGCTGGCCGAGGAGCCGCACGTACCGCGCCGTGACCGGCGCGAACGACAGGTCGTCGACGCGCGCCGCCTTCGCGTCCGCCGGGTCGGCGGGCCGGGTGACCGGGAGCGTCGCGGTGGTCTCGCCCTCGGCGGTCGTGTAGGTGCGCGAGCCGTCGAGCCCGGAGTACCCGTTCATGTCGAGGTTGCGGACGGACAGGCTCGCGTCCTCCGTGCCGGCGCCGGTCGACGCGTAGACGGCGGCACCGGTCGGGAGCGTGACCTGGCCCGCGTACCCGCTGCCGACCCGGAAGACCGACGACGTGCCCTCGAAGCCGTCGCGCGGCCCGGTGTACGTCGTCACGTGCCGCTCGTCGACCGTGGCGCCGGTCGTGGGGTAGAGGTACGGGGTCGAGCCCGAGACGTGGAACAGCCACGAGTCGTGCGCCGGGACCCAGGGGAACTTCACGAAGCCCTTGCGGCTCGACGCCGCGGCCCACGCGTCCGACGTCTGCTGGACGGTCAGGCCCGGCCCGGCGCCGAAGTCGCGCACCCCGGCGAGGCGCTCGAAGAACTCGTCCTGCGGCGTCGGCTCCACGGGGCCCTCGGGCGACTCGGCGGCCTCGACGTGCAGGAGGTAGGAGATGGCGATCTCCGCGCGCGCCTCGGGCTCGTACTTGGGCTCGCCCGAGAACTTCGCGAGCCGGTAGACCGGGGCGTAGGACTGGTAGTCCGCGAGCGCGGCGGCGAGGTTCGCCTCGGCGCGCGCGGCGTCGGGGTCGCGCAGCACCTGGCCGAGGAACGCCATGGGGATCGCGTCGCGGCCGTAGAGGAACTCACGGTCGGCGACCATCGGCATGAACGGCTCGCCCGCGTCGGACATGACGAGCTTGATCGACTCCCACAGCTCCGCCGAGTTGGGCTGGTGCGTGAGGATCTCCGGCAGCGGCTCGTCGCGGAGCAGGAAGTGGATCGCGTTGCGCCCGCCGGACCGCCAGATGTCGGACTGGTAGTGCGGGCCGAACGACCCGTGGTTCTCCACGAGGTACGTGTCGTGGATGGTCTGCATGGTGTTCGACGACACGGGCTTGCCCGCGACGACGGCCGGGTTGTTGCGGTCGGCCGTCGGCTGGCCCGCCGCGTTGCGGCCCCAGTCGGCGAGCTGCTCGGCCCAGCGCGCCGCGTCGGGGGCGTCGGGGGCCCACGCGAGGCCGGGGGCGAGCGCCTGCGTGTAGACGCCGGCCTCCTCCTGCGCGGTGTCGCCCTCGTGCTTGCCCGTCGGCCAGTCCGCGGTCCAGGAGCCCGAGAGCGGGTCCTTGCCGAAGTCGAGGTCGGCCGTGTACGACGACTGGCTCGTCGCGATCGTCGTGAGGTTCGTCTGCGTCGTCGCGTCGAGCTCGTCCCACAGGAGGGTCCCGGCCGCGAGGAAGTACGACTGGAACGTCGAGTCCCAGAACAGCCTCTTGCCCCAGGTGCCCGCCGGGTCGACGAACCGGTTGGTCGCCGCGTAGTGGCGGATCGTGGCGAGCGTGTGCGCGCGGAGCGTCTCCTCGGAGACGCCCGCGAGCTCGGCGTCGTACTCGCCGTGGGTCAGGAGCACGGCGTTGCCCAGCACGACGGCGAAGTTGAAGTCCTTGAGCTGGTACACCCCGGCCGACGAGTCCCAGACGGTCTCGACCCAGCGGGTGTGGCGCAGCAGCGCGCCGTAGTAGTCGGCGGCGGTCGCGTCGGGCGCGCCGAACGCGGGCGCGGCGTCGGCCGCCGTGGCCGACCCGGTGGTGGACGCGGCCGTGGACGACGGCGCGCCCTGCGCGACGGCGGGCGCGAGCAGGAGGGCCCCGGCGGTCGCGAGCGCGACGGCGGCGGTCGCACGGCGTCGTGCGCGTCGCCCGGGCGGTGGGGCGGGTGGTCGGGTCATGGGGGCCTCCGGGCGTCGTCGAACGGCAGCAACGGTGCTGGTGCTCGGGCGGGTGGTACGGGGTGCGGGGTTCGCGCGGGGAGCGCCGGTCCAGGGTCGGACGACCGGCGCCCCCGCGCGGGTCGGGGG
>NZ_LUAZ01000076.1:0-9909 GCF_001647255.1 Cellulosimicrobium sp. I38E | reverse complement strand
GAGGGGGCGGCGGCGGGGGAGGGGCCGGTCGACCTCGCCGGTCTCGCCGACGCGCGGTGGGCGGCGGACCTGCCCGGCCGGTACCTGTCGACCCTCGTCGAGAGCGCGTGCCGCGACGCCGGGTTCGAGCCGCGTGTCGTCGCGCGGCTGCCCAGCTACGAGCTGCTGCTCGCGCACGTCGAGGCGGGACTGTCGGTCGCGCTGCTGCCGGGCCTCGCCGTCGACCCGCGCTACGACGTCGTCGCACGCCCGCTGCGGACGCCCCGGACGCGCCCGGTGTACGCCGCGGTCCGCCGCGGCGCCCCGCCCACCGCGGCGGCGAGCGTCGTCCTCGCCGGGCTGCGTCGCGTCGCGGACGCGACCGCGGCGGCCGGGGCGGCGACCGGCCCGCCGCCGCGGTAGCGGGCCGACGGACGCGCCCTACACTGGGGCCCAGCACCGCACGACGACGTGGGAGGTCCCGTGTCGCGCACCCTCGCACCGCCGCTGCGCTCGGACGCGCACCCGCGTCGCCCCGACGCGCGCCGCGACGCCCGCTCGGTCCGCGCGGCCTACCGGTCGTTCCTCGTCGACGGCGTCCTCCCGCACGGCGTCCACCCGGTCGTCGCCGACTCGTGGCGCCGGTCCGTCCACAGCGGCGTCGACCCCGAGGGCCCGCGCACGGAGTCCGCGCTCGCCCACGACGACCTCGTCGCCTACCGCGACGCCCACCCGCTCGCGGGGGTCATGCCCGTGGTCCGCGAGCTCGTCGTCGACGCCGCGGCGGACGACGGCCTCGCCGTCGCCGTCTCCGACGACGCGGGCCGGCTCCTGTGGGTCGAGGGCAGCCGCGCGCTGCGGGACGCGGTCGAGCGCGTCGGCTTCGTCGAGGGGTCGGTGTGGCGCGAGGAGCGCGTCGGGACCAACGCCCCCGGGACCGCGCTCGCCGCGCGCCGGGCCGTGCAGGTCCTCGGCGCGGAGCACTTCTCCCGGCCCGTCCAGGCGTTCAGCTGCACGGCCGTCCCGATCCACGAGCCCGGGACCGGCCGCGTCCTCGGTGTCCTCGACGTCACCGGTCGCCAGTCGGCGGCCTCGAGCGTCGTCCTCTCGCTCGTGCGGGCCACGGTCCTGAGCCTCGAGCGGGAGCTCGCGCAGCGCGCGGCCGCCCCGGCGGCCGACGGTGCCGGGACCGTCCCCGCGCCGCCGCGCGACGGCGCACCCGAGCTGTTCGTGCTCGGCACCACGCCCGTGCTCCGCGCCCCGGACGGCCTCGAGCACCGGTTGTCGCTGCGGCACGCCGAGATCCTCGCTCTCCTCGCCGCCCACCCGCGCGGCCTCTCCGCCGACGAGCTCGCCGTGCTGCTGCACCCCGGCGCGCTCTCGGACGTCACCGTGCGCGCGGAGGTCTCGCGACTGCGGCGCGTCGCCGGGACGCTCCTCGCCGGGTCCCGGCCGTACCGGCTCGCGCGCCCGCTGCGGACGGACGCCGACGTCGTGCGCGACCGGCTCGCGCTCGGCGACGTCCGGGGGGCGATCGCGGCGTACCGCGCGCCGCTCCTCCCGCGCTCGGGCGCGCCCGCCGTCGAGCACCTCCGCGCCGAGCTCGCGGCGGAGCTCCGCGCGGCCGTCGTGTCGGCGGGCGACACCGACGCCCTCGACGCGTGGACCCGCACCGAGGACGGCGCCGAGGACCACGCCGCGTGGACGCGCCTCCAGCGCGTCGCCGACCACGGCAGCCCGCTGTGGGTCCGCGCCCGCGCGCACCTCGACCTGCTCGACGACGAGCTCGGCTGACCGCGACCCCTCGGGCGCGCGCTGCAACGGTCCTGCAACCCTCGCGTGCCTAGCGTCGTGCCACGGCGCGACGAGGCGCCGTGCCGCGCACCGCCGTCGGGCACTCCCCGCCCGGAGGCGACCTCCCCCCAGGCGCGCGGCGAGATCGAGCGCTGCGAGTCAGCGCGACGAGGAGGCAGACGATGACGGTCTACGCAGCCCCCGGCACGGACGGGGCCATCGCCGAGTACAAGTCCCGGTACGACCACTGGATCGGCGGCGAGTACGTCGCGCCGGCGAGCGGGCAGTACTTCGAGAACCCCAGCCCGGTCACGGGCCGGACCTTCACCGAGGTCGCGCGCGGCAACGCCGACGACGTCGAGCGCGCGCTCGACGCCGCGCACGGCGCCGCCCGGTCGTGGGGGCGCACGAGCGCGACCGAGCGCGCGAACATCCTCAACAAGATCGCCGACCGGATGGAGGAGAACCTCGAGCGGATCGCCGTCGCCGAGACGTGGGAGAACGGCAAGCCGGTCCGCGAGACGCTCGCCGCCGACATCCCGCTCGCGATCGACCACTTCCGCTACTTCGCGGGCGCGATCCGCGCGCAGGAGGGGTCGATCTCGGAGATCGACGAGGACACCATCGCGTACCACTTCCACGAGCCCCTCGGCGTCGTCGGGCAGATCATCCCGTGGAACTTCCCGATCCTCATGGCCGTGTGGAAGCTCGCCCCGGCGCTCGCGGCGGGCAACTGCGTCGTGCTCAAGCCCGCCGAGCAGACGCCCGCGTCGATCCTCTTCCTCATGGACATCGTCGGGGACCTGCTGCCGCCCGGGGTGGTGAACGTCGTCAACGGGTTCGGCGTCGAGGCCGGCAAGCCGCTCGCCTCCAGCCCGCGCATCCGCAAGATCGCGTTCACGGGCGAGACGACGACGGGCCGCCTGATCATGCAGTACGCGAGCCAGAACATCATCCCGGTCACTCTGGAGCTCGGCGGCAAGTCGCCGAACATCTTCTTCTCCGACGTGGCCGACGCGCGCGACGACTTCTACGACAAGGCGCTCGAGGGGTTCACGATGTTCGCCCTCAACCAGGGCGAGGTGTGCACGTGCCCGTCGCGGGCCCTCATCCAGTCGTCGATCTACGACACGTTCCTCGGCGACGCGGTGGAGCGGACGAAGGCGGTGCAGCAGGGCAACCCGCTCGACACCGCGACGATGATCGGCGCGCAGGCGTCGAACGACCAGCTCGAGAAGATCCTGTCGTACATCGAGATCGGCAAGGCCGAGGGCGCGAAGGTGCTCACGGGCGGGACGCGCGCCGAGCTGGGCGGCGACCTCGCGGGCGGGTACTACGTGACGCCCACGATCTTCGAGGGCAAGAACTCGATGCGGATCTTCCAGGAGGAGATCTTCGGTCCCGTCGTCGCGGTCACCGACTTCTCCGACTTCGACGACGCCATGACCATCGCCAACGACACCCTCTACGGGCTCGGGGCCGGCGTCTGGTCGCGGTCGGGGAACACCGCCTACCGCGCGGGCCGCACCATCGAGGCCGGGCGGGTGTGGACCAACTGCTACCACGCGTACCCCGCGGCCGCCGCGTTCGGCGGGTACAAGGGCTCCGGCGTCGGGCGCGAGAACCACAAGATGATGCTCGACCACTACCAGCAGACGAAGAACCTCCTCGTCTCCTACTCGGCCCAGAAGCTCGGCTTCTTCTAGGCCGCGATCCGTCACCGCCGAGCATGCGGTCGTCGCCCGTCCCGCCGTCCTGTCGGGCGACGACCGCACGCTCGGTCGGCAGCAGGCACCTGCTCGGCCAGCACTCCAGGAGGTTCCCGTGCTCGACGACGTCCCCTCGCCCGGCCAGGTCGGCGCGCCCCCCGCGCGGGTCGCGCTCACCGACGACGCCGCGGCGCTGCTCGCGCGGCTGCGCCCGGTCCACGGCGACCTCATGTTCCACCAGTCCGGCGGGTGCTGCGACGGGTCGTCGCCCATGTGCTACCCGCAGGGCGACTTCCTCCTCGGCGACGCCGACGTGCACCTCGGCGACCTCGTCGTCGGCGCGCCCGGTCCCGGCGCGGACGATCTCGACGGGGCCGACGGCGCGGCGGGACGGTTCGTCGTGCCCGTCTGGATGAGCCGCGCCCAGTTCGAGTACTGGAAGCACACGCACCTGACGATCGACGTCGTGCCCGGCCGCGGCGCCGGGTTCAGCGTCGAGGCGCCCGAAGGCGTGCGGTTCATCATCAGGTCGCGCCTGCTCACCGACGACGAGTGGGCAGCGCTCGACGTGGCCTAGGCTGACCCCACCGACGGGCTCCACGACGGGCCCCGACGGCCCGGGGCCGGAGAGGAGGCGACGCGATGGACGACCTGCTCGTCGTCGCGCGCGACCTCGCCTCCGCGCTCACGCTCCTGCTCGGCACGTCGACCCTCACGGCCACGCTCTTCCTCCTCGGTGCCACGGCCCTCGTCGCGGCCGTGGCCGCCGTGACCGCGCGCTGGGGTGCACCCCTCGCGCTCGGTGTGGCGGATCGCCCGGCGGGCCGGCTGCGCGACACGGTCGACGTCGGCCCTGCCGTGACGCAGAGCGACCCGGACGCCCCCGGCCGAGCCCGGCCCCGGGCACCCGGCCGACCCCTCGGCTGATCACCCGGCCGAGGCCTCTCCCCGCATCCCGCGCGCACCGTGCCGCGGTGTGCCCCGGCCTGCCCGGCGCAGGGTGATCGGCGAACGCGTACCCCGCACGTTCGACCGAGGACACCACCATGAACCCGCTCGACCTCCCGCTCGTCTCCACCGTGCTCGACGCCGCCTACCGCGCCCTGATGGCCTTGTCCGACCTGCTCGAACCCGTCGCCGGAGGCGCTGCGGCCGCGGCCGCCGTCGTCCTGCTGACGCTCGCCGTCCGCGTGCTGCTCGTCCCCGTCGGCGTCTCCCAGGCCAAGGCGGAGCGCGACCGCGCGCGCCTCGCGCCCCGGCTCGCCGAGCTCCAGCGTCGCCACCGTGACGACCCGCAGAAGCTGCAGCGCGCGACCCTCGACCTCTACGCCGAGGAGGGCACGACGCCGTTCGCCGGCTGCCTGCCGATGCTCGCCCAGGCACCCGTGGTCGCCGTCGTCTACGCGCTGTTCCTGCATGCCCAGATCGCCGGTCACGCGAACGCGCTGCTGGGCCACACGCTCTGGGGAGCGCCCCTCGGCTCGAGCCTCGTCGGCTCGTTCGGTGGGGGTGCGGCTGCCGTCCCGACCCTGGTGGTCGCGGGTGGGGTCGTGCTCCTCGTCGCGCTCGTCGGGGAGCTCACGCGCCGGGCGTCCCTGCCTGGCGGTCGTCTCGCCGTGCCGCGGACGGCGACCGGACCGGCCACCTCCGGCCCCCTGGCCGCGCCGGGCCTGCAGAACGCGCTCGGCGCTCTCCAGTTCATGACGGCGGTGATCGCGTGCTTCGTCCCGCTCGCCGCGGGCGTGTACCTGCTCGTGACGGTGACGTGGACGCTCGTGCAGCGGCTCGTCCTGCGCCGCCGGTACCCGTTCGAGGCGGTCGCGTAGCGCGACGGCGCGGCGGGCCTGGTCAGGGGTCCGCCGCGCGTGCGAGGGTGTCGGGTATGACCGATCTGCTCCCGTACCGCGACGACGCGGACGACGTCGAGGTCCCCCTGCTGGGTGGTGACGTGTCGGACGGGATCGTCCGGCGCGGCGACACCGTCCGCCGTCCGCGTGGCCCGCACAGCCCCGCCGTCGAGGCGTACCTGCTGCACCTGGAGCGGGCGGGCTTCGAGCGCGCGCCGCGGTTCCTCGGGATCGACGACCGCGGCCGTGAGGTCGTGACGTTCCTGCCGGGCGAGATGGGCGGGCGCCCGCCGCACGCGTGGGCGACCGACGAGGACGTGCTCGTCCAGCTCGGGGAGTGGCTGCGTGACCTCCACGCGGTGTCGCGCGACGTCGTGCTGCCCGACGGCGTCGCGTGGCCCGAGCGGACGCAGTTCCCGGAGGTGCCGGACGTGTTCGACGTGCCGGACGTCGTCGGGCACAACGACCTCACGGTCGAGAACGCGCTGTTCGCCCCGACCGGTGACGACCCGCAGGGTCCGCACCGGCTCGTCGGGGTGATCGACTTCGACCTCGCCGCGCCGACCACACGCCTGCTCGACGTGGCGACGACGCTGCTCTACTGGGCGCCGGTCGCGCCGCCGGAGGCGCGGTCGGAGGTCCTGCGCGACCTGGACGCACCGCGGCGCGCGCGGATCCTCACGGAGGCGTACGGCCTCGACCGGTCCGAGCGACTCGCGCTGCTCGACGTGCTTGCGCAGCGGTTCGCGCGGAGCTGGTACGCGATGCGGCACGCGGCGCACACCCGCGGCGGGGGCTGGCAGCGCATGTGGGACGACGGGGTCGGGGACCGGATCCGCGAGAACGAGGCCTGGTTCGCCGCCCAGCGCGTGGACTTCGTGCACGCGCTGGGCTGAGCACCCGTCGGGGGCGGGGCCCGCGTCCCGACGGGTGCCGAAGCACTCAGAGCGCGGCGAACCTGCCGACGGCGACGAACACCGCGAGGGCGAGCAGCACGACGTTCGCCGGTACGGCCTTGGCCTCGCCGAGCCGGACGTGCAGCGGGATCGCGCCGACCTGCGTGAGGGCGAGCCCGACGGCCGCGATCGGTGTGAGGACCGGGGCGACGCCGAGCGCCCAGGGGAGGATCACGCCGACGGCCCCGGCGACCTCGAGCCAGCCGATCGCGCGCACGCCCGCGGTGCGCTCCGGCGTCACCCACCGCATCTGCTCCTGGAGCACGGGGATCGGGCGCAGGGCCTTCATGAGCCCGGCGCCGAGGAAGGCGAGGGCGAGCAGACCGGAGGCGATCCACAGGGCGACGTTCATGCGTGAGTCCTTCGAGGAGAGGGGCGGCGACGGCGCAGGGTGGCCGGTCACTCTTTGTGCCTGGGCACATGATGGGTAACCATGGGGACGGCTACAAAAGGCACACCCGTGTGCGAGAGGCACACCGACCCGCACGCCACGGAGACGGAGACACCATGACCACGACGCCGACCACCGACGTGCCCGTGGTGCGCGAGCTCGCCGAGCGGCACGGGCTCCCGGTGGGCGGCGGCTGTGCCGCCGCCGAGGCCACGAGCGAGGTGCGATCGGTGCTCGACCGGGTGGGCGACAAGTGGAGCGTCCTCATCCTGGGCATGCTCTCGGGCGGACCGCAGCGGTTCACCGAGCTCCTGCACGGCATCGACGGGATCTCGCAGCGCATGCTCACGCTCAACCTGCGCCAGCTCGAGCGCGACGGGCTCGTGAGCCGCACGGTGCACGCCGTCGTGCCGCCGCGCGTCGACTACGCGCTGACCGACCTCGGCGCGACCCTGCTGCCGCCCGTGCTCGCGCTCGTCGAGTGGGCGCTGGAGAACACGACCACGATCCGCGACCACCGGGACCGGTTCGACGCGCGGGGCACCGCCGCGGGCTGAGCCACCGGGCGTCAACGCGCCTGCGACAGCGACCGGTCAGTCGCGGTGGAGCGCCGATCGGACGCGCGACCACAGCCGCTTCATCGGCCCGTCCGGGCGCACGACGGGGATCTGGGCCGTCTCGACGCCGCGCACGAGCCACGCCTCCGCGTGGCGCATCGCGTCCGCGGTCGACTCGCCGATCACGGGCCGCGCCGGGTACACCGCGATCCGCTCGTGCAGGCGCAGATCGATGACCTGCTCGAACTTCTCCGCGAGCGCGGGGTCCACCCCGCTCACGTAGAGGCGACCGCCGCCCTCGCCCAGCCGGTCCGCGTAGTGCGCGAGCACCGTGAAGGCGGTCGCGCCGAGGCTCGCGCGGCCGCGCAGGCGCAGCACCACGACGGCGTCGTGCGCGTGCGTGGGCTCCGGCAGCGCGGCCTCGAGCGACCGGGCGCCGGCGTAGAAGAGACTCCCGTAGACGTCGAGGACCGTCACCGTCGCGTCGTCGAGCCGCCGCGGCGCGGGTTCCTCGCGGTAGTGCCCGCCCTCCTGGGGGACGAGGCGGACGATCCGCAGGTCCTGGGACTCCCGGTTCGCCTGGAGCAGGATCGACAGCGCGGCCCCGATGCCGACCGCGGCCGCGACGGGCAGGAGGAGGGTCGCGAGGAACGTGGTCGCCATGGCGACCTGGGACTGGCTGCCCGTGCGCCACGCCGTCGCCATGGCCGACAGCCGGATGGACCCGACCGACGCGACGGCGAGCAGCGCCGCGAGCGTCGCCGACGGGACCGCCCCGACCGGCCCGGACAGCGCGACGAGGACGACGAGCACCCACACGCCCGACATGATCCCCGCCCAGCGGTCGCGCGCCCCCGCGGCGGTGCTGATCGCCGTCTGGCCGACCGACCCGCCGACCGGGATGCCGCGGAAGAACCCCACCGCGAGGTTCGCGATGCCCTGTCCGACGAAGTTGCGGTTCGGGTCGGCGCGGCGCCCGCCGGGGTTCGGGACGGACTCGGCGACCCCCGCGCCCTGCACGAGCACGATGGCCGCCACGGCGAGCGCACCCACGGCCACGTCGACCGACACGAGCCCCAGGTCGGGCAGCGCGAGGGAGGGCAGGCCGGCGGGGATCTCGCCCGCGTCGCCGACGAGCCGCACCGACGTCGCGCCGAGGGCCCACACGCCGACTGCGGACACCACGAGCACGACGACGGCCGCGTACGGGGCGGCGCGCGTGCGACCGAGGACGAGGAGCACGGCGACCGACCCCAGGCCCACGACGAGGGTCGGCACGTCCCACGTGCCGGGCGAGCGGAGCACCTGGAAGGCCTGCCCGACGGCGAGCGACGCGGACGGGTCGGCGCCCGTGAGGTCGTCGAGCTGGCCGAGCAGGATGTTGACGGAGACACCGGTGAGGAACCCCGTCATCACGGAGTGCGACACGAAGCCGGTGAGTCGACCGAGCCCCACGAGCCCGGCGACGACCATGACCGCCCCGGCGAGCGTCGTGAGGAGGATGAGCGCCGCGAGCCGGTCCTCGCCGGGGACCCCCGCGAGGGCCGAGCCGGCGGCGAGCGCCGCCGCGCTCGTCGTCGTGACGATCATGAGGCGCGAGTCGACCGTCAGGCCGCCCGCGATGCGGCCGACCGCCGTCGCGTACAGGCCGTGGATCGGGTTGACGCCGACGAGCGTGGCGGTCGCCATGCCGTCGGGGACACCGCCGACGGCGCCCGGGACGCCGGCGCCCGCGGAGCGCCAGAACGTCCCCGGGGCGGGCCGGACCCCGTCCCACCAGCCTCGGACGGCGCGCACCGGCCGCGGGCTCATCGCGTCTCCCGCGGGTGCGCCATGGGGAGACTCTGGCACGGTGCGCGCCGACCGACCACAGCAACGGCCGGCGCCGTCGCCGCGCACGGGGACGTGTGCGGGTCAGCTCGCGAGGGGGTCGTCCGCGGTGAGATACCAGGGCTCGTACCCCTCGAGCGAGAGCGTCCACAGCCCCGGCGCACCCGCGGGGACCGCGACGCACACGTTGCCCGACACGGTGTCGTCGGTCCCGACGAGGCCCGTCCCGACGAGGGCGTCCGGCACGGCGCCGCACTGCCCGTCGACGTGGACGTCGTCGTCGCCGACGAAGCCGACGTCGATCGCCCCCCACGCGCTCACCTGCGAGCTGGGGCCGTAGTACGTGGCGGTCACGGGGACGATCCAGTACTCCGTGCCCTCCGGCGGTGCGACGTTGACGTCGCTGTGCGCGAGGATCTCCGCGGTCGCCTCGTACGGCGGGTCCAGGAGGACCTCCCACTCCTCCCCGGCGACGGTGTAGCCGTCGAAGAACCAGGGGTCGGCCCGTGTCCCGGAGCCCTCCCACTCGCCCTCGGACCAGTCCTCGTCCGACCAGTCCTCGGACCACTCGTCCTCGACCGGCTCGGTGTACCAGTCGGCGATACGCCCGCCCGCGTCGCTCGCGACACCGGCGGCGAAGCCGACGCCACCGCCCACCGCGAGGCACGCCGCACCGACGATCAGCCCGACGGCGGTGCGGCGTGCCTCGCGGTGGGCGGTGGCGTCGGCTTCGCCGCCGGTGTCGCGAGCGACGCGGGCGGGCGTATCGCCGACTGGTACACCGAGCCGGTCGAGGACGAGTGGTCCGAGGACTGGTCGGACGAGGACTGGTCCGAGGGCGAGTGG
>NZ_LUAZ01000075.1:0-10286 GCF_001647255.1 Cellulosimicrobium sp. I38E | reverse complement strand
CCTCGCCGCGATCCTCGCCGCGCACGACGACGCCGCCTACGGGGCGCGCGTCGTGGGCGTCGTGTCGGACAAGGCCGACGCGGGCGGACTCGACCTCGCCCGCGAGGCCGGGATCGCCGCCGTCGTCGTGGCACCGGGCGACTTCGACGACCGGGCCGCGTGGAACGAGGCGGTCGCGCAGGCGGTCGACGTCTTCCGTCCGGACCTCGTGGTGCTCGCCGGTTTCATGCGCATCCTGGGCCCGGCGTTCGTCGGGCGCTTCGCGGGCCGCACGATCAACACGCACCCGGCGCTCCTGCCGTCCTTCCCCGGTGCCCACGGCGTACGGGACGCGCTCGCGTACGGGGTCCGCGTGACCGGGTGCACCGTCCACGTGGTCGACGACGGCGTCGACACCGGGCCGATCATCGCCCAGGTCGCCGTCCCGGTCGAGGACGGCGACGACGAGTCGTCCCTCCACGAGCGCATCAAGGTCGCGGAGCGCGCGCTGCTCGTCGAGACGGTCGGCCGGGTCGCGCGCGAGGGGCTGCGCGTCGAGGGCCGCCGAGCCCTGCTCGGCTAGGCGCCGGGGTCCTCCGTGCCCGCGCCGGCGGCCTCGTCCGCGGGCGGGAGGTCGCGCGGTGCGAGGACGGCGAGGGCCTGGTAGGTCTCGCGACGCTCCTGGGGCGCCGCACGCCCCTCCTCGAGCGAGCGCGCGGTCCAGCGCTCGAGCAGCTCCGCGAGCTCGCGGGACATCGTCGCCGCCTGCTCGGCGGTGAGCACGAGCGTGCTGAGCGCCAGGATCCGGTCCTCGCGGGACCCGGTCTCGCTCCCGCGCCGGAACGTCTCCTCGGCCCAGGCCAGGGCTGGGCGCACCACGTGGCGCACCGCGTCGGGCGTACCCGGCTCGACGGCGTAGCTCTGCGCCACGTTCTTCCACACCCGGTCGCGCCGGTCGCGCGCGTGCTCGGGCGCCTCGACGATCATCCCGACCTTGGCGAGCACACGGAGGTGGAAGCTCACGGAGTTCGCGGGCTCTCCCGTCGCCTGGGCGAGGTCCGCGGCGCGCGCGTGCCCGAGGACGGCGAGCTCCATGAGGATGCGCTGCCGCAGCGGGTGCGCGATCGCCCGCAGCGCTGCGGGGTCCTGGACGCGGAAGGTCTCGAGCACAGGCCGAGGCTAGCAACGCCCGGGGCGGTGCACGTGGAGGTGCGCACCAGAAAGTGCGCAACGACTATTGCGCAATTGGAGTTGCGCACCTAGGTTCTTCCCATGACGAACCCGCCTGCCGCCTCGGTCGAGGACCACCCGCCCGCCGACCCGTCGTCGACGACGGCTGCCCCGAACCTCATCGTCCCGCCGTCGCTCCTGCGCAACCGGTCGTACATGCTGCTCATGACCGGGATGACCGCGGAGTCGCTCGGTGCGGGCGTCGCGCTGTTCGCCGTGCCGCTCGTCGCCTACGGGATCACCGGCTCGGTCGTGCAGGCGGGCGTCGTCGCCGCCGTCGGCCAGGTCGGGGCGCTCCTGGCGACGCTGCCCGCCGGCGTCGTCGCCGACCGGGTCGACCGGCGTCGGCTCATCACCGTGTCGGCGACCGTCGGCGCGGCGCTGTGGGGGACCGTCGCGCTCGCCGCGGGGCTCGGGTCGCTCACCGCCTGGCACCTCGCGGCCGTGCTCTTCGGGGCGTCGGTCGTCGGGGCGCTCGTCGACCCGGCCACGAGCGGGGCGTTCCGCTCGGTCGTGCCCGTGCCGCAGCTGCCGACGGCGCTCGCGGCCGTGCAGGGCAGGGACGCCGTCGCGAGCCTCCTCGCCGGGCCGCTCGGCGGCGTGCTCTACGCCGTCGCGCACGCCGTCCCGCTCGCCGCGGCCGCGATCGGGCACCTGGCGACCACCGTCTGCACGTGGCTCGTGCGCGAGCCGCTCAACGGCGACGTCGCCGCGGCGCGCGCGACCCGCCCCGCGGAGGCGCTGCGCGAAGGGCTCCGGTTCGTGTGGTCCGTGCCGCTGTTCCGCGCTCTCCTCGGCCTGTTCGTCGTCATCAACGTCGCGTTCGGCGGCCTCATGGTCGGCATCAACCTCGAGCTCGTGCGCACGGGCACGGCACCGCTCCTCATCGGCCTCGTCGACCTCGCGGTGGGCCTGGGCGTGCTCGCCGGCGCGGTCCTCGCGCCCCGGCTCGTCGCGCGGTTCCGGGCGGGCGTCCTCGTCGTCGGCGCGCTCGGCACGCTCGCGGCGGGCGCCGTGGCGATGGCGGCGCTGAACACGTACGTCGGGTACGTCCTCCTGCTCCCGCCGGCGCTCCTCCTGGTCCCCGCGGCGAACGCCTGCCTGTCCGGGTACGCGGCCGCGATCACGCCGCCACAGCTCCAGGGGAGGCTCTCGTCCGTCCTGGGGCTCACCAGCCTCGCCGCCGGGCCCCTCGTGCCGCTCGTCGGGAGCGGGCTCCTCGAACGGTTCGGGCTCGGGACGGCGCTCGTGGTGCTCGCGGGGCTCCTCGTCGTCACCGTCGCCGTCCTCAGCACCGTCCGGTCGCTCTGGCGCGTCGGCACCCCCGACACCTGGGCCGACGACGCGACCGCCCTCGCCGCGTCGGGCGTCGTGCCGGACGAGCCCGGGCCGCCCGGGGCGGGCCGGTAGACTGGGCGACGGCCGCGACTGGCGAGGGTGGGAACGACCACCGGGGAGCGGCCGGATCAACCTGCTGGTGCGTCGACCGCCTGGGCGCCTGGGTTCAGCCACTCGGTACCGGTGCACCGCCGGACCGCGACCGCGACCCAGAGGAGCCCCTCGTCATGTCCCACCCGGCCCCGCACGTGCCCGCCGCCCCCGACGTCCAGCTCGCCGACGACTCCCAGCGCCCCGTGCGGCGCGCGCTCCTGAGCGTCTACGACAAGACCGGCCTCGTCGAGCTCGCCACGGCGCTCCACGCGGCGGGCGTCGAGCTCGTCTCCACCGGCTCCACCGCGTCGACGATCGCCGGCGCGGGCGTGCCCGTGACGAAGGTCGAGGACCTCACCGGGTTCCCCGAGTGCCTCGAGGGCCGGGTCAAGACGCTGCACCCGCGCGTGCACGCCGGCATCCTCGCCGACTCGCGCAAGGCCGACCACCTCGCGCAGCTCGACGAGCTCGGCATCGCGCCCTTCGAGCTCGTCGTCGTCAACCTCTACCCGTTCGCCGCCACCGTCGCGTCGGGCGCAGGCCAGGACGAGGTCGTCGAGCAGATCGACATCGGCGGGCCCTCGATGGTCCGCGCGGCCGCGAAGAACCACCCGAGCGTCGCCGTCGTCGTCGACCCGGCCCGGTACGACGACGTCGTCGCGGCCGTGCAGGCGGGCGGGTTCACCTACGCGCAGCGCAAGGCGCTCGCGGCCGCCGCGTTCGTGCACACCGCGACGTACGACGTCGCGGTCGCGTCGTGGATGGGCAACGTCGTGGCGCCCACGGACGCGGTCGAGACCGACGGCGAGACCGTGAGCACCGGGTTCCCGGCCTGGATCGGCGCCACGTGGGACCGCGCCGACGTGCTGCGCTACGGCGAGAACCCGCACCAGCGTGCCGCGCTCTACACCCACGGCCACGGCGCGAGCGGCCTCGCCCAGGCCACGCAGCTCCACGGCAAGGCCATGAGCTACAACAACTACGTCGACGCCGACGCCGCCTGGCGCGCCGCGCACGACCACGACGCGCCCGCCGTCGCGATCATCAAGCACGCCAACCCGTGCGGCATCGCCGTCGGCACCGACGTCGCCGAGGCGCACGCCCGCGCCCACGCGACCGACCCCGTCTCGGCCTACGGCGGCGTCATCGCGGCGAACCGCGTCGTCACCCAGGCGGCCGCGGAGCAGATCGCGCCCGTGTTCACCGAGGTCGTCGTCGCGCCCGGCTTCGAGCCCGAGGCGCTGGAGGTCCTCCAGGCCAAGAAGAACATCCGCCTCCTCGTCGTCGACACCCCGCCGACGACGTCCGTCGAGACCCGCCCGGTGAGCGGCGGGCTGCTCGTGCAGAGCACCGACCGGGTCGACGCCGTCGTGACGGACGCCGACGGGAACGTCACCGGCGGGGACGATCCGCAGCACTGGAACCTCGTCACCGGCGAGGCCGCCGACGACGCGACGATCGCCGACCTCGCGTTCGCGTGGCGCGCGATCCGGGCCGCGAAGTCCAACGCGATCCTCCTCGCGCACGACGGCGCCGCCGTCGGCGTCGGGATGGGTCAGGTCAACCGGGTCGACTCGTGCCGCCTCGCGGTCGAGCGCGCCAACACCCTCGCCGAGGGCGAGGAGCGGGCACGCGGCGCCGTCGCGGCGTCCGACGCGTTCTTCCCGTTCGCCGACGGCCTGCAGATCCTGCTCGACGCGGGCGTGCGCGCCGTCGTCGCGCCGGGAGGGTCGATCCGCGACGCCGAGGTGATCGAGGCGGCGCGGGCGGCGGGAGTGACGATGTACTTCACGGGGACGCGCCACTTCGCGCACTGACACGACCCTCGCTCGACGGCCCCGCCGGTTCCCGGACCCGCGGGGCCGTCGAGTACCGGGCGTCAGGCGAGCGCGTCGCGCAGGCGGCGGCTCGGGTCGAGCGCCACGTCGAGGTCGACGCGGAGGCGGCCGGTGCGGTTCATCGCCTTGCGCACGGGGCCGACGTCGCGCGGCGAGTCGACGAGGAGGACCGCCCGGACCTCGGCGACCCGACCGTCCGGGCCGTCGTCCGTCGTCGCGCCGACGTGCGACCCCGGGGCGAGGTAGAACGCGGCCCAGCCCTCGTGGCCGGTGGCCCCGCCCGACGGGTCGCCGCGGAAGAGCACGTCGTCGGCCTCGTCGGGCACGCCGAACAGGGCGAGGTCGTGGCCGAGCTGCTGGGAGAACACGTACGGGGCGTGCCCCGGGCCGGTGTCCTCGTCGCCGAGCATCGCGGCGACCGTCGCGTCGGGGTCGTGGAGCGCGGCCGACCAGTGGCCGCCGGGGACGGCACCGAGCGCGGGGTGCTCGCGGGTCGCGCAGTCGCCGACGGCCCAGAGCCCGTCCAGCCCGCGCACGGCGCCGGTCGCGTCGACGGGGACGCTGCCGCGCACGTCGCGCGGGACCGCGCCGTCAAGCCAGTCCGTCGCGGGGCGAGCGCCCACGGCAGCCAGCACGAGGTCGGCCGGAACCTCGCGCCCGTCGGCGAGCCGGACGCCGTCGGGACGGACCTCCGCGACCGCGGCGCCGGTCACGAGCTCCGCACCGACGGCGGCGTACCAGGCCACGAGGTGCGCGCCGACGCCCGGTCCGAGCTGGCGCCGGAGCGGGGTCGGGGCCGCCTCGAGGACCGTGACGCGCGCGCCCGCGCCGGTCGCGACCCCCGCCAGCTCGGCACCGATCCAGCCCGCGCCGACGATCACGAGGCGGAGCCCCGGCCGCAGCGCGCCGCGCAGGTCCTCGGCGTCCCGCGCGGTGTGCAGGACGCGGGCGTGCTCCCAGCCGACGGGCCGCACGGGGGTGGAACCGACCGCGAGCACGACGGCGTCGGCGGTCCGGCGCTCGCCCGACCGGGTCGCGACCTCCCACGTGCCGCCCTCGGGCGCAGAGCGTCGCCTCAGCCCTACCGCGGGGTCGGCGAGGCGGACCTCGTCGGCGAGAGCCTCGACGTCCACGCCGAGGTCCTCGGCCAGCCACGCCGGGCTCGTGCGACTCAGGAGCTCCTTCGACAGCGGCGGCCGGTCGTAGGGGGGCACACCCTCGGCACCGAGCAGCGTCACGCGCCCGGCGTACCCCCGACGACGGAGCGCGCCGACGGTCTGGGCGCCGGCGAGGCCGGCGCCCACGACGACGACCGACGAGGGGGGCTCCGGGACCGCCTCGGGGCGTTCCCCGCGGTGCGGAGACGGTGGCGGGAGGACCGGCGGCTCGGCGGACGACATGCACGTCACGCTAGGCCACGACGGTAGGATTCCGGGCGTGGAAGGTGCAGCAGCGTGACCGACGTCACCGCGGACGGGGGGACGCGCCACCGGCCGCCGACGACGCTCGTGCCGGCGTGGCACCACGTCGAGGACGAGCCGGGCGACGGAGAGCCCCCGGCGGGTGCCCGGCCCGACGGCGAGGCCCGGCCGCCGGTCCCGGAGCCTCCCGCGAGCCTCGCTCCGTCCCGCCAGCCCGCGATGTGGCTGGTTCTCGCGGGCGTCGCGGTCTCGACGCTCGTCGCGGTGCTCGTCGGTGCGCGCGCCGGCTGCTTCACGCTCGCTGCGCTGCTCGCCGTGGCCGGGGTGTGCCGCGCGGCCGTCCCCGGTCCCGGCCCCGTCGGGATCACCGTGCGCTCGCGCGGCCTGGACGTCTTCTTCTTCCTCGCGCCCGCCGTCGTCATGGCGTTCCTCGCCCTCAGCCTCGACCAGGGCGAGATCTGACCCCTCGCCGCGAACGACGACGGGCCCGGACCGCGGTCGCGGTCCGGGCCCGTCGGCGTCGAGACGTCAGGCCTTGGGGGTCTCGCCCGTGCCGGGCGCCTCGCCCGCCGCGGGCTCGTCCGCCTCGACGACCTCGACGACCTCCTCGACCGCGACGACGTCGCCGTTCTCGTCCGTGACGACGACCTCCTCCTCGACGACGGCGGCGACGGCACCCGCACCGGCGGCGCCGGCGGCGCCGGCCGCCGCGCTGTACGCGGCGGTGGCCTCGTCGTCGGCGTCGGTCAGCGAGACGACGCGGTCCTCGCCGAGGAGGTCGTCCTGCTTCGGGGCGAACGCGAACGCGCGGTAGAAGAGGCCCGCGATCGCGGCGCCGAGGAGCGGGGCGACCCAGAAGACCCACTGCTGCTTCCACAGGTCTCCGTCGCCCGCGAAGATCGCCGACGCCATCGAGCGGGCCGGGTTGAGCGACGCGTTGGTGATCGGCGCGGCGACGAGGATGAGCGCGGTCAGCGTGAGGCCGATGACGACGGGCGCGTACTGGACGCTCGCGCGCTTGTCGGTGACGCCGAGGATCACGCCCACGAACACGGCGGTGACGATCGTCTCGACGAGCAGCGCCTGCACGAGGCCGAACTCCGTGCCGCCCTGCGACGCCGTCGCGAGCGAGGAGAAGCTGCCGTACCCGTTGGCGGTCGCGACGAACACGCCGCCGCGGCCGTCCTGCCCGAGGAGCTCGGGCAGCGACGACGGGACCGTCGCGAGCAGCACGAGCCCGGCGAGGATCGCGCCCACGAGCTGGGCGACCCAGTAGGGCAGCAGGTCGCGCCAGGCCGTACGGCCGCCGATCGCGGCGCCGAGCGTCACGGCGGGGTTGAAGTGGCCGCCGGACACGTTGCCCACGGCCGCGGCGCCCGCGATCACCGCGATGCCGCCGGCGAGGCCGACGGCCAGGGCGTTCTGCTGGCTGACGAACGTGTAGAGCGCCACACCCACGATCGCGAGGACGAGGAAGAACGTGCCGAAGACCTCGGCGCCGAGACGCGCGAGGAGGCTCGGCTGGACGACGGCGACGGTCTCCGTCGGCGCGGGGCGCGGGTCGTCGACGAAGCCCTCCGGTGCGCCGGGAGCGGTGGTGTCCTGGGACATGATGATCCTGTCTGGTTCGGTGGGTACTTCGGGCAGTCCCGGCCCGGCCGCCACGGTGCGGCACCGGGAGGCGGTCGGGACGACGGCACGATGCCTGACCGAGTGCCCGGCCATTCCGGCATCTGGGGGCATCTTGCCACCACCACCCGGGAGATGCGTGGAAATCAGCGGTGCTCCACCTGAGAACGGACGTCCCGTCTCACGATGCGGTCGGTTCGCCGAGAACCGCGAAAGTATCTTGACGTCGAGAAGTCGAGTACCCTGGACCGCGGTCAGCAACGCCCCTGTGTGCGACGGACCGGGCCCCACGGGCCGCACGGTCGCCGTCCGGCTCCCGGGGGCACCAGTCCCCGACAGTTGGAGCGATCTGCGCATGGGCAAGATCAAGGTCGTCAACCCGGTCGTCGAGCTCGACGGCGACGAGATGACGCGCATCATCTGGCAGTTCATCAAGGACCGCCTCATCCACCCGTACCTCGACGTGGACCTCAAGTACTACGACCTGTCGATCCAGAACCGCGACGCGACGGACGACCAGGTCACCGTCGACGCGGCGAACGCGATCAAGCAGTACAACGTGGGCGTCAAGTGCGCGACGATCACGCCCGACGAGGCGCGCGTCGAGGAGTTCGGCCTCAAGAAGATGTGGGTCTCGCCCAACGGCACGATCCGCAACATCCTCGGTGGCGTCGTCTTCCGCGAGCCGATCATCATCTCCAACATCCCGCGCCTCGTGCCGGGCTGGAACAAGCCGATCATCATCGGCCGTCACGCCCACGGCGACCAGTACAAGTCGACGAACTTCAAGGTCCCGGGCCCCGGCAAGATCACGATGACGTTCGAGCCGGCCGACGGCTCCGAGCCGCAGAAGTTCGAGGTCGTGACCATGCCCGAGGAGGGCGGCGTCGCGATGGGCATGTACAACTTCAACGAGTCGATCCGCGACTTCGCGCGCGCCTCGTTCGCGTACGGCCTCCAGCGCGAGTACCCCGTGTACCTCTCGACGAAGAACACGATCCTCAAGGCCTACGACGGCGCCTTCAAGGACATCTTCCAGGAGGTGTTCGACGCCGAGTTCGCCGAGGCGTTCGCCGCGAAGGGCCTCACCTACGAGCACCGCCTCATCGACGACATGGTCGCCTCGGCCATGAAGTGGGAGGGCGGGTACGTCTGGGCCTGCAAGAACTACGACGGCGACGTCCAGTCCGACACCGTCGCGCAGGGCTTCGGCTCGCTCGGCCTCATGACGTCGGTCCTCATGACCCCGGACGGCCAGACCGTCGAGGCCGAGGCCGCGCACGGCACGGTGACGCGCCACTACCGCCAGCACCAGCAGGGCAAGCCGACGTCGACCAACCCGATCGCGTCGATCTTCGCCTGGACGCGTGGCCTCATGCACCGCGGCAAGCTGGACGGCACGCCCGAGGTCACCGAGTTCGCGCAGACCCTCGAGGACGTCGTCATCAAGACCGTCGAGGCCGGCCAGATGACGAAGGACCTCGCGCTCCTCGTCGGCCCGGACCAGGAGTGGCTGACGACCGAGGACTTCCTCGCCGCGCTCGACGAGAACCTCAAGGCGCGCCTGGGCTGATCGCCCACCCGCACGCCCGACGGCGGCGCCCCTCTTCGCAGGGGCGTCGCCGTCGTCGTCTTCCGGACGCCGTCGGGCTTCCGAGCGGTTCGCGTTGTGGGAGAGTGAGCGCATGACTTCCCCCGTGAACGTGACGGTGACCGGCGCGGCCGGTCAGATCGGCTACGCACTGCTCTTCCGTATCGCGTCGGGCCAGATGCTCGGCACCGACACCCCCGTGCGCCTGCGCCTCCTGGAGATCCCGCAGGGCGTCAAGGCCGCGGAGGGCACCGCGATGGAGCTCGACGACTGCGCCTTCTCGCTGCTCGCGGGCATCGACATCTTCGACGACCCGACCGCCGCGTTCGAGGGGACGAACGTCGCGCTGCTCGTGGGCGCTCGCCCGCGCGGGCCGGGCATGGAGCGCGGCGACCTGCTCGAGGCCAACGGCGGCATCTTCAAGCCGCAGGGCCAGGCGATCAACGCGGGCGCGGCGGACGACGTCCGCGTCCTGGTCGTCGGCAACCCGGCGAACACGAACGCGCTCATCGCGGCGTCGAACGCGCCGGACGTGCCGAAGGACCGGTTCACCGCGATGACGCGCCTGGACCACAACCGCGCGCTGACGCAGGTGGCCAAGAAGGCGGGCGTGCCGGTGTCGGAGGTGCGCAAGGTGACGATCTGGGGCAACCACTCGGCGACGCAGTACCCGGACATCTTCCAGGCGGACGTCGCGGGGACCCCGGGCGCACGGCTCGCCGAGGACCGCGAGTGGCTCGAGGGCACGTTCATCCCCACGGTCGCGAAGCGCGGCGCGGCGATCATCGACGCGCGCGGCGCGTCGTCGGCGGCGTCGGCGGCCAACGCCGCGATCGACCACGTGCGCGACTGGGTCCACGGCACGCCGGAGGGCGACTGGACGAGCGCCGGCGTCGTGTCCGACGGGTCGTACGGCGTCCCGACGGGCCTCATCTCGTCGTTCCCGGTGGTCTCGCGCGGCGGGTCGTGGGAGATCGTGCAGGGCCTGGAGCTGTCGGAGTTCTCGCGCGGGCGCGTCGACGCGTCGGTCGCGGAGCTCCAGGAGGAGCGGCAGGCCGTGGAGCAGCTCGGGCTCGTCTGAGCCGGGCTCCGGTCCCGCGGTCCGGACCGCGGGACCGGGGAGGGTCCGGGGGCCGGACGGGAGCGACGGTGCGGGGCGTTCGGGGG
>NZ_LUAZ01000074.1:0-10558 GCF_001647255.1 Cellulosimicrobium sp. I38E | reverse complement strand
GCAGGGACGGCTCCCCCGCGACCGGGGCCGGCGGGACGGGCGGGGTCACGGCGTCCGGGGGTGCGGGCTCGTCGTGGTCCTCGTCGTCCTCGGTGCGCACCGCCGCGTCCTCGACGGTCCGCAGGATGGTCGACCCCCACAGGTGCGAGTAGTCGTCGTCCTCCTCCGGAGCCGCGGCGGCCTCGGACGCCTCGACCGCCGCCGCGGGCTCGTCCGCGACCACCGGCGGGGTCGGGACGTCGGACTCCGGCTCGGGCGCGATGGTCTCCTCGGGGAGGCGGAGCGTCGCGCCGAGCGGCGGCGCGGCCACCACGGGAACGGACGCGGGCTCCACGGCCGCCGGCTGGACGGCCGAGCCCCAGGAGGGCCGGTCCCTCGGTGCGGGCTCGGCGACGGGCGCGTCGTCGTCCAGGAGGTCCGTGGCGGCCGGCCGGGCGGGGCGCTCGACGAGCGGCCACGCGACGGCGCCCGCGAGGACCACGCCGGAGACGAGCGGCAGCGTGGCCGCGTCCCCGAGCAGAGGCTCCCCGGCCGGCGCCTCGTCGAGGGTGCCGACGACGCCGGTGTCAGAGCGCACGAGCAGCTCGACGACGTCGTCCAGGACGCGCTCGGACCAGGTGGTGACGCCTTCGCCCTCGACCCGCACGCGCTCGCCGCCGTCGAGCTCGAGGGTGACGGTCACCCGGCCGCGCGCGGCGACGTGGACGCGACGGTCCGCGACGACCGCGACCACGAACGGCGGCACCGTCCGCAGGCTCGAGCCGAAGGCTCCGGTGAGGACCTGGAGCACCTCGACGACCCCTGCGTCGGTGCCGAGCTGGTCCCAGACCTGCTCGACGAGCGAGGCCTCCACCGGACCCGGCAGCACGACGACCGTGCCGCCTCGCACCACGGCGCGTGCGGTTCCCGTGACGTAGCGCAGCGTCACGTCAGACCCCCGATCTGGAGACGAACATCCCTGGGCAGCGTGTCCTCGTCGACGGCCGGGCCCGGCGCCCCGGCATGGTCGCGCGGTGTCGTGCTCCCGCCGCTCGTGTCGTCGGACACGCCCGTCGCATCGACGACGACGACTGTGATGTTATCCCGGCCACCGGCCGCGATGGCCTCGTGGACCAGCCGCTCGGCGGCGGCCTGCGGGTCGGGTGTGGCGAGCAGGACCTCGGCGATCCGCTCGTCCGTGAGCTCGCCCGTCAGCCCGTCCGAGCAGACGAGGACGCGGTCGTGCCGCTCGATCGGCAGGTACCAGAAGTCCACCTGCGGGGCGTTGCGCGAGCCGAGCGCGCGCGTCACGACGTGCCGGCGCGGGTGGGTGAGCGCCTCCGCGGGCGTCAGCAGCCCGGCGTCGACCATCTCCTGGACCTCCGAGTGGTCGACGCTCACCTGCTCGAGCTGCCCGCCGGCGAGGTGGTAGGTCCGGGAGTCGCCCACGTTGACGACGAGCCAGTACGGGTTCCCGTCCTGCTCCGAGACCACCACGCCGGTGACGGTGGTGCCCGCCCCCCGGCCGGGCTCGGTGACGATGGCCTGCACGTTCTCCTGCGCGACCGCGATCCGGTCGCGGACCTCGTCCGGAGTGACGACGTCGAGGTCGGCGAGCGGCCGGAGCGCCTCGACGGCCGTCGTGCTCGCGACCTCGCCCGCCTCGTGACCACCCATGCCGTCGGCGACGAAGAAGACGGAGCGCGAGACGAGGAACCGGTCCTCGTTGAGGAGCCGGCGTGCGCCCCGGTGCGACGCCGCGCCCCAGGCGAGGTGGACCTCGGCCGGCAGCTCGGTCGTCATGCGGCACCGGGGTGGACGACGATGCGGCGGTCGCCCACGTGGATCGTCGCGCCGACGGGGACGCGCACGCGGGTCCCGGGCTCGGCGACGCGCGGCGGGGCTCCCGGCACCGAGACGACGGTGCCGTTGGTGGAGCCGCGGTCCGTCAGCCACAGGCCGCTCGGGTCCGCCCGGAGCTCGGCGTGGGTCTTGGACACGGACCGCGTGGGGTCGTCGACCGCGACGAGGTTCCACGGGCCGCCGTCGGGCGCCTGCGGGTTGCGGCCGAGGAGGGTCGGGCGGTCGACGGCGCGACGCTCTCCGGACTCGAGCTCGATGACGACCGACACGTCGGGCGCGGGGTCCATGGCACGGACGTCCCGCGCCGTCATCCGCGTGCTGTCCCACTCCGCCTCGGCGGGCTCGGGCGTGGCTGCGGCGGCGGGCGCGGTGGCGGCGGGCCTCGCGGCGGGCGCCGCCGGCGCCACCGGCGTGGACGGCACCGGCGCGGCGGGGGTCGGCGGCGCGGGAGCGGCGACGGGCGCGGGGCCTCCCCCGACGCCGGGGACGCCGGTGATCAGGCCGCCGCCCGCGGGCGCGGCGGGCGACGGGAACGCCCAGGGGTCCGGGACCGGAGCGGCAGCCGCCGGCGCCTCCGGGGCGAACGCGCCCGGGGAGGCGGGTGCGACCGGGGTCGCGGCGCCCTGGCCGCCGACCGGGGCGGGCGGGTACGGCGCGTAGCCCGTCTGAGCAGGTGCGGGGGCGTAGCCGGGCTGGGGCGCCGGCGCGTACCCTCCGGCCGCGCCGTACCCGGCGCCCGCGGGCGCACCGCTCACGAGCGAGGCCACCCCCTCGAAGCCCGCGCCCGGCGACGCGGGGGCGACACCGCGCACGTCGAGCACGAGGGAGCGGCCGGCCTTGTCGTGCCACCCCTGCGACCGGCCGGAGGAGTCGAAGCCCGGGCTGAGCAGGACCACGAGGATCCCGCCCGCCGGCACGACGCCGACGATGATCCAGCGCAGCGCGGCCCGGCCGAAGCCGATCGGCTCGCGCGTCCCCGCGTCGACCGTGCGGATGCCCGTCAGGAGGTTGCCGAGCGTCTTGCCCGTCGAGCCCTCCCAGAACCACACGCCGACCCACCAGGCGAGGGCCAGGACGCCGGCCACCACGTAGACGACGAGCATCTTGCCGATCAGCGCGGCGGCCTCGTCCTGCGTCACGACCTGGACGCTGCCGAGCGGCGCTCCGACGATCGCGAGACCCGCGACGACGACCACCAGCGCGACGAGGCCCGGGACCGCGACGTCGACCACGTAGGCGAGGAAGCGTCGACCCCGCCCGGCGAACGGGGCGGAGGCCAGCGACGACGACGGCGCGGGTGCGGGCTGGCCGAAGGCCTTCTGCGTCGCGGCGTACACCTCGGGCTCCGTCGTGGTGTCGGGCGCCGAGTGCGGGGCCGCCGCGTACGGGAGGTCCGATCCCGCGCGCGCGGCGACGGCCTGGACGCTCCCGACCGGGCCCGCGGCGGGCTCGGCGACCGGCCGCCCCGTCCGGGGGAACGGCTGCCCGCACACCGCGCAGAACGCGGACCCCGAGGACTGCGCGGACCCGCAGGCGGCGCACGTCACGTCGCTCATGACTCGTCTCCCTGTCGTCTCGTCGGCTCCGACGGCGACCCTGCCGCCGGGGGCACGGCGCCACCCTTCGTGCCGGCGCGGCGGCCGGGCAGCCACCGGCGCAGACCCGAGGAACCGGAGGCCGCGCGCACGGACCGCAACGAGAGTGCGGCACGGACGCGGGCGCGACGGTTCACGGAGGAGCGTAGCCCCACGACGACGGAGTCCACGTCCGCCCAGAAGGCGTCGATCTCCTGCTCGCTCGGCTCGCCCTCGCCGAAGACGGTCGCGTCGGCCCGGTGCGCGAGCGGGATCGTGGCCGTCGCGCCGTAGGCCTGGGAGAGGAGGCCGGCGCCCTCGCGCCGTGTGGAGCCCGCGGGGACGGGCGTCCCGAGGTCCGTCGCGGTGTCGAGGACCTCGCGCCAGCCGCCGCTCACCCGGTCCACGGGACGTGCCGCCGCGCGACGTCGGGCCCGGCGGCGCGCCTTGTAGGCGAGCACGAGGATCACGGGCAGGGCGAGGAGCGCCAGGGGCACGACCACGGCGACCGCGACGAGGGCCGCCTGGCCCCAGTCGAAGCCGTCGCTCTCGGCCTTCTCCTTCTCCTCGTCGTCGACCTTCCCCGCCTCGGCCTCGGCAGGCTCCTCCGGCGGCTCCGGGTCCTCGAGGATCGGGGGCTTGGGCACCTGGAGGCTCTTGGGCTCCGGCTGGATCTTGTTGTCCTCGTCGGGGATCGCCGTGACCGGCACCCAGCCGTAGCCGACGAACGGCACCTCCGCCCAGGCGTGCACGTCGGTCCCGGTCGCCGTGAACGGCTCGCCCGGCTCGAGCGGGTTCTTCTCCAGGTCCGGGTAGAAGCCCATGACGACCCGCGCCGGGATGCCGGCCTGGTTGGCCATGAGGGCGAGCGCGACGGCGAACTGCTCGTCGTCGCCCACCATCTCCTCGTCCGCGAGGAGGGTGTCGATGCGCTCCGCCGAGTGCCCCGGCCGCGAGGGCGGCTGGGTGTCGAGACCGCTCGAGAACACACCGCTCGCCACGAGGCCGTCGCGGAGCGCGAAGAGCTGGTCGACGGGCTCGGTCTCCTCCCCCATGAACTGGGCGGCCTTGCCCGCGAGCGACGCGGGCAGCGCGTCCTTGGGCGGGGTGGGGACCTCGATCGACTGGTCGATCGCGCCCGCCCGCAGGTCGTCCTCGGTGGGCTCGACCGTGACGAGCGTGTCGAGCGTGTACGAGTCGCCGGGGCGCAGCCCGGCGGTCGTCAGCGCGGTGCCCGTCGTCGAGTTGTAGTACGTCGTCTCGCCGAGCTCGCGCGCGCGGTCGCCCGCGTAGGTGATGCCCTCGAGCGTGCCGACGTCGGGCACCCACACGCCGGTGTACTCCCCGACCTGGACGTCGACGCGCGTCGGCGTCCCGGACGCGACCGTGGCGATCTCCTCGCCCGCGCGCGTGTAGACGCCGGAGCCGGGCAACCCGCTGGAGACGTCGTAGACGACGCCGTTGTAGGTGTCGAGACCGGCGAGGCGGACCTTGGCGCCGGCAGGGAGCCCCCGCACGGTGAACAGCTCGTCCTCGCGCATGTCCTTGGCGTACTTGCGGAACGCCGTGAGCGGGCTCACGTACTCGTGCAGGTCGAGCGGCGGCACGACGGTCTCGCGCAGCACGGTGCGCGGCTCGTCCGGGAGCAGCACGGGCGCGGCGAACGCGGCCGCGACGCCGCCGACGACGAGCATCGCGGCGCCCGTGCGCACGCGGTGCCACCAGAGCCGCCGCGTCGCGGCCTTGCTCGCCTCTGTCGTGATCTGGTGCGCGCCGAGCCGGGAGGCGGTGACCCGCCACCCGGCCCACAGCAGGCCCACGCCGCCGACGACGAGACCCTGCGCGACCGGGAACGCCGCGATGACGGTCCCGAGGAGGATCACCCCGACGAACGCGACCACGACGGGCACGAGCGCCCACGCGGCGCGGCGCGCACGCCACGCGATCGTCCCCGCGAGGAGCGCGGTGGCGAGCATGAGGAGGTACGGGACGACCGCGAGCTCCGGGAAGGAGTGCAACGGCGGGACCGTGGTGACGAACTCCTTCCAGCCCGTGACGGCGCCGCGGAGCAGGTCGGTGATCGTCTGGAGCGACGGGACGACCCCGCCGATCGCGTCGGCCGGGAGCGCGAGCGCGCCGCCGAGGAGCAGGTAGGCGACGACCGCGACCACGAGCACCGTGGCGGCCGACCACCGGCGCCAGGCCCCGAGCCAGGCGACCAGGAGCCCGACGACGGCGCCGCCGGCGGCCGGGACGAGGTACCCGGTCGACCCCCACACGGGCCCGAACCCGACCGCGACCGCGCCGAGGACGAGGACCAGCGCGAGCGCGTCGACGGCACCGAGTGCCGTGAGCGCCCGCGGGGCGTCGGCGCCGCGCAGCCGGGTCGTGTTGCGCTGGGAGGTGCCGGAGGACGGGGCCGGCGTGCCGACCGGGGTGGCGCGGCGCGAGCCGCGCGTCGTGGTGCTGGGGGCGCTCATCAGTCGTTCAGCCTCCGCAGGGCGAGGGGGAGCTCGCCGAGCTCGCCGATGGTGAGGACGACGAGCTCCGCGATCGCGTGCCGGCTGAGCGAGGCCCCGGGGACGCACTGGATCGCCATGACGCGGACGTCCTGGGGAAGCCGGGCGGACGCCGCCCGCAGCTCGGTGGGCGTCACCCTGCTGCCGACGATGAACGCCACGACGGACGCGTCGCTGATCGTCAGGCCGGCGACGCGGGCGACGTCGACGAGCGACGTGCGCTGCGCCCGGGTCTCGACGCGCGCGAGGTCGTCGAGCAGCCGGGTGCGGTGGTCGCCGCGCAGGTTGCCGTCGTTGACGAGGACCGTGACGCCACGGTCCTCCTTGATCGCCTGGAGCCCGAGCGACCCGCACGCGCTCACGGCGAGCTCGAACTCGTCGTCGTGCGCGTAGTCCTCCGCACGCGTGGAGAGGAGGACGGCGAGGTGCGACCGGCGCGTCTCCTCGAACTGGCGGACCATGAGCTGCCCGGTGCGGGCCGTCGTCTTCCAGTGGATGTGCCGGCGGTCGTCCCCCGGGACGTAGTCGCGCAGCGCGTGGAACGAGACGTCCGAGTTGGAGATGTCCGTCGTGACGCGGCCCTCGAGGTCCTTGAGGAACCCGGTGGACGAGCCCGAGAGGTTCTTCACGCGCGGGTGGACGAAGAGCTCCTCGGGCTCGGTCCAGACGACCTCCCGGCGCAGCAGGCCGAGCGGGTCCGCCCGCACGGAGCGGACCGGTCCCACGGAGATCACCGAGCGCCGGTGCGTCGGCACCGTGAAGATCTCCTCGTGGCTCGCCTGGGGGCGCAGGCGCGGGACGGGGAACGTCGCCATGCCCTGCCCCACCGGGAGCTCCATGACCGACGGGAGCAGCGGCCGCCCCGAGTCGTTGCGCACGTCGAGCCGCCCCACGGCGCGGTCGCCGACCGTGACGCGCTGCTGCGCGAGGTCGAGCACGACGGCGTAGCGGAAGCGGCCCAGCACGAACGCGATCGCTGCCAGCAGCGACACCGTGAGCAGGACCGCCACCACCAGGAGCTCGAGCCACGAGAAGGCCAGCCCGGCCCACCAGGCCCCGATGGTGACGACGAGCGCCGCCCAGCCGAAGGGGCTGACCGCCGAGGTCACGGGCTCGACGGCCCGCGCCGCCGGCGCCAGCGCGCGTCCGACGGGCGCCGCGACCCGTCGGAGGGGCGCCGCGAGGGGTCGGAGCAGACCGGCGAGGGCCGACGACGCGGGTGGCGTGCCGGTCCTGCCGCGCGGGCTGCCGGAGCTGGCGCTCGGGCGGCCGGTCGAGGGGCCGTGTGAGGCGTTCATGCGATGAGCTCTCGATCGGTACGGGGAAGGACGGACCGCCGTCGGAGGTCCGCACGGCAGCGCGGACGGGCGGGATGGGCGGGCGGCGTGGGGAGCGCCGCGCCTCCGGTCAGGCGGAGCGTCGCTCCTGCGGCGCCGCGACGTCGGCGAGGAGGCGGCCGAGCACGGCCTCGTTCGTCGCGCCGGCGAACTCCGCCTCCGGGTCGAGCACGAGACGGTGGGCCCAGGCCGGCTGCGCGAGCTCCTTGATGTCGTCCGGCAGCACGTAGTTGCGGCCGTGGGCCGCGGCCCAGACCTTCGCGCAGCGCACGAGCGCGAGCGAGCCACGGACGGAGACGCCGACCCGGACCTCGGGCGCGTTGCGCGTCTCCTCCGCGAGGCGGGAGACGTACTCGAGCACCGCACCGTCGACGTGCACGCGCGCGGCGAGCTCGGCCATCTCCGTCACGGCCTGCGTGGTGATGAGCGGCTGGAGCGCCTTGCTCCGGTCGCGCACGGCGGCACCCGAGAGGATCTCCACGGTCGACGCGTGGTCCGGGTACCCGATCGACGCCTTCATGAGGAAGCGGTCGAGCTGGGCCTCGGGCAGCCGGTAGGTGCCGGCCTGCTCGATGGGGTTCTGCGTCGCGATGACCATGAACGGGCGGCCGACCTCGTGGCCGACGCCGTCGACGGTGACCCGACCCTCCTCCATGACCTCGAGGAGAGCGGACTGCGTCTTGGGCGACGCACGGTTGATCTCGTCCGCCAGCACGATCGACGCGAAGATCGGGCCCTGGTGGAACTCGAACTTCCCGGTCTTCTGGTCGTAGATCGTCACGCCGGTGACGTCCGAGGGGAGCAGGTCCGGCGTGAACTGGATGCGGTTGTTCGTGCCCTGGACGCTCGCCGCGAGGGCGCGGGCGAGCGACGTCTTGCCGGTGCCCGGGGCGTCCTCGAGGAGGATGTGGCCCTCGGAGAGCATGCACGTCAGGGTCAGGCGCACCACGTGCGCCTTGCCCAGGACGGCCTGGCCCACGTTGCCGACGAGGCGGTCGAAGGTCTGAGCGAACCAGGCGGCCTGCTCGGGGGTCATGGTGGTCATTCGTCGCTTTCCGTTCGCTGTGCTGGAGGCGTGCTCGGGGTCGTCGAGCCGCTAGTACCAGGTCATGGAGTTCGTGTTCCCGATGGTCGTGTCGATCCGCACCGACGAGCCGGGCTGCCCCCAGACGCACTGCTGGCCGCCCGAGTAGTTTCCGTTGCCGTCGGTCCGCAGGGCTCGACCCTGCGCGTCGTAGCTGTAGTTGCCCGACCCGATCCGGTCGCCACCGCCGTAGCAGGTGGTCCGGAAGGCGGTGTTCGGCGGTCCGTCCTTGATGGTCAGGTACAGCTCGGCGCACGACGAGTGGGTGCACACACCGGGCCAGTTGCCGTCGGGGAGCTTGTGGTTGCTGCCCTTGCTCACCGTGAACACGGGCTCGGGCTTCTTGTCGGACGTCGCGGACCGGCAGGTCTCCTTCGCCGCACCCTCCGTGGGCGTGACCTTGACGCAGATCTCGCGCGTCGCCGAGTACCCGACGCTCAGGGTGCCCGAGCCCGACTTCGCGCTGGACTGCACCGCGCCGCGGACCGACACGCTGTAGTCGCGGCCGTTGTCCGAGGTGGACCAGCGGTAGGAGATGCTCTGGTCGCCGCCGGTCATGGACACGTCCGGCGCGGGGATCGGGCCGTACGGCGACTCCCGGTTGGCGCTGGCTGCCGCCCCGGGCTCGCGTGCGCCGTCGACGCCCGCGACCGCGCGCACCTTGATCGTGTACGGCGTGCCGTTCGTGAGGCCTCCGACGATCTTGTTGCCGCCGAGCGCCTGCCAGCCGCTGCCCGCGTCGTACTGGTAGGAGATCTCCTCTGCCCGGACGCCGTTGCCCGACGCCGCGCCGAACGAGAGCTGGATCTGGCCGTTCGTCCCGTTCGCGTCGGCGCTGAGGTTGGACACCGTGCCCGGGGTCGCGAACGCACGGACCGGGTCGGACGCCGGCGAGAACTCCGCGTCGCCGAACTTGTCGGTGGCCTTGTTGTGCGCCTTGACACGGAACGTGTAGCCGGTGGTGTCGGCGGGCACGCCGAGGGTGGCCGACGTGGCGCCTCCGGCAACGGTCGCGGTCCTGACCACGGAGCCGCCCTGCACCGCCTCGACGGTGTAGGAGGTGATCGCCGCACCGTTGTCGTCCGGCGCCGCCCACGAGACCTGCATCTGCGACGTGTCGCCGATGGCGGTGCGCTTCGCCGAGGGCTTGCCCGGCGCCGCGGGCTTGCCCGCGGGTGTCTCCGCCGCCGAGTACTCGCCCCAGTCCGAGGGGTCCGGGGCGCGGTTGTTCGCCCGGACGCGCACCTTGTACGCCACGCCGTTCTGCAGCCCGTCCCAGGTCACGGAGGTGCCGGTGAGCGCCGTCTTCTGGACGGCCCCGACCGGCGGCGCCGGCGAGATCTCCAGGTCGACGGTCTCGATGGCGGAGCGGTCGGTGTAGGTCTGGTTGGTCCAGGTGACGGTGAGGGACTGGTCGCCGAACTCGAGGGTGGGCGCGGCGGGCGGGTCGGGCTTCTCGTCCGGACGCGCGACGGCGGAGGCCGGGGAGGCGGGGCCGTCGCCGACGGCGTTGGTCGCGAACACGGTGAAGGTGTACTCGACGTTGTTGGTCAGGCCGTCGAGGGTGCAGGTGGTGGTGCCGCAGGCCTTCTCGTAGCCGTTCTGGGATCGCACGGTGTAGCCCGTGATCTCGGCGCCGTTGTTGTTCGGCGGGTCCCAGGACAGCACGACGGTCTTCGACCGGACCTCCTCGACCTGTGGCGTCGCCGGAGCGTCCGGCTTGCCGAGCACCGTGAGCTGGATGCGGCCCTCGACCTCGCGGTCGGGATCCTTCGTGGCGTCCTGCACCCGGTACCTCACGACCATGACGCCGATGAAGTTGTCGCGAGGCGTCACCGTGACCTGGTCACCCGCGACGCTCGGTGTGCCCTGACCGGTCTCCACGACCGCGTCGACGAGCTTCAGCGGGGTGTCGGGGAAGGGGTTGGAGTCGTTGGCGAGCACGGGGACCGTGGTCGGCTTGCCCTGGTGGGCGTCGTCGACGGTGTCCTGGTTGGCGCGCGCGAGGGGTCGGGTGGAGGCCACGACGGTCAGGGTCGCGGTGCCCTCGACCGGGGGGTGCTCGCCGTCGGTGACGGTGATCGGGACCTGCACGACCGAGCCCTTGGGGACCTCGGGGGTGGCCTGGGCGTGCAGGGTGGTGCCCTCGACGGTGACGGTCAGGCCCTGGGCCTGGCCGGTGGCCTTGAAGGTCAGGGGGTC
>NZ_LUAZ01000073.1:0-10736 GCF_001647255.1 Cellulosimicrobium sp. I38E | reverse complement strand
CTGGACCGCGCCCTCGGCGAAGTCCACCCGCGAGGCGATCTCGGTCTCGATCACGTTCCGGTACCGCTCGGGGTGCTCCGCGGGCAGGCCCACGTACTCGTCGAGCATGAACGCCCGCACCCCCGCGAACGACAACCCGTCCTCACGGTGGCGCCGCGCCAGCTCGTCGTACACCCTCAACGGCGACGACCCCGTCGCCAGCCCCAGCACCGCCTCCGGCCGCGACCGCACCACCTTCTCGACCGCGTCCGCAGCCAGCACCGCCAACCGCTCCGCAGGAGCGATCACGACCTCCATCACTTCACCTTTCGACGGCCGGCGAGGGCAGCGCCCACCGCGGCGACGGGCACGTCCGCCGGAGCGAGCGAGACCCGCTCGGCGAGACGCAACGAGGACAGGAACGGGGACGTGCTCGACTGCGCGTCGAGCGCGGCGCGCACGGCGTCCAGGAGCGGCTGCCCCAGAGCGGACACGCCGCCACCGAGGACGACGTGCCGGACGTCGACCGTCAGCTCGAGGATCCGCACCGCGGAGGCGACGGCGGACGCGAACTCGTCCTTGATCCGGATCGCCTCCGGGTCGCCCGCCGCGGCCGCGTCGAAGAGCTCTGCGGGCGCAGGACGCCCGTGGCGCGACGGCCACCGGGCGGACACCGCGGAGCCCGAGGCGTAGACCTCGACGCATCCGCGCTGTCCGCACGCGCACTCGGGGCCGCGCGGGTCGATCGGGATGTGCCCGATCTCGCCCGCCGCGCCGCTCACGCCTCGACGCAGCTCGCCACCGAGCACGATCCCGGCGGCCAGACCGGTGCCCAGTGCGAGGAACGCGAGGTCCGACCCGTCGTCCCCGCGCAGGTGCGAGGCACCGAGCGCGGCGACGTTGAGGTCGTTGTCGACCTGGACCGGAAGACCGCCGAGCTCCGCCGACAGCGCCTCCGCCAGAGCGAAGCGCCCACCCTCGATACCGAGGTTGACGGCATGCATGACGGAGCCGTCCTCGGGGTCCACCAGTCCCGGCACGCCGACGCCGACGCCGTCAACCTCGGCGAGCCCGACGCCGGCCCGGCGCACCACCTCGCGGACCGCGCGGGCCGCGCTGGACACCACGCCCTGCGGGCCGCGCACGGTCGGCAGACGCAGCGTCTCGCGCGCGACCCCGTCGGGGCCGAGGAAGGCGGCGAGCACCTTGGTCCCGCCGATGTCGAGACCGACCGCGTTCCCGGTCGCCGCGGAGTCGCACCGCGGCGTGCCGGGACCGGGGCTACCGGCCAGGGCTGCGGCCGCCTCACCGTTCAGCGAGGCGGCCGTGCTCAGGTCGCTCACGTCAGCCCTTCACCGCACCCGAGACGAGGCCACCGGTCATCCGACCCTGGACGATGAGGAAGAAGACCACCACAGGGATCGCGATGAGCACGGCCCCTGCCATGAGAGCACCCCAGTTGGTCGCCTGGGTTGCCTGTTGGTAGGTCCGGAGCCACACCGGGAGAGTCATCGACTCGGGGCGCGACATGATGATCAGCGCCATGACGAACTCGTTCCAGGCCTGGATGAAGGCGAAGACGCCCGTCGCGACGAGACCCGGCGCGAGCAGCGGGAACGTGATCTTCCAGAACGCCCTGCCCCGGGAGCAGCCGTCGATCATGGCCGCTTCCTCGAGCTCGGCAGGCACGCCGTTGACGAACCCGCGCAGCGTCCAGATCGTGAAGGGCAGCACGCCGGACACGTAGACGATGCCGAGACCGATGATCGTGTTGAGCATCTGCCAGCCGTCGATGATCCGGAAGATCGAGATCATCATCGCCTCGCCGGGGATCATCTGGACGACGAGCACCGCGATGATGAACGCGCGGCGGCCCTTGAAGCGGAAGCGGGTCACGGCCAGCGAGGCGAGGAACCCGAGGATCATCGCGATGACGAGCGTGAAGAAGGTCACGGCGAGCGAGTTGCCCATCGCGGGCATGAAAGGCGCCCGCGAGTCGTCGGTGATGGCGCTCTCGTAGTTCTTGAGCGTGAAGACGTCCGGGGTCGGGAAGAAGTGCAGGTCCGTCCCGCGGATGAGGCTCGTCGGCAGGAACGAGGTGTTGATCATCCAGTAGACCGGGAAGACCGACGCCACGAAGACGATGATCGCGAGGATCGCGAAGACCACGTTCGCGGCCTTCTTGCGCTGCGTGTCGCGGCTCTTGCGCGGCGCGGGCCTGGCCGCCGCCGAGGCGTGCCGCACGGAGGCCCGGGGGGTGGTCGAGATGGTGCTCACAGTTCTTCCTCCCGGACCGTCTGGCGCACGTAGTAGAACGAGATGCCGAGCATGATGAAGACGAAGATCACCGAGATCGCCCCGGCGAGGCCGTAGTGACCCTGCGCCATACCCATCTGGTAGATGTACACACCGATCGTGTTCGTCTTCTCCCGGTCACCGCCGACGCCTTGGAGGGCGTAGATCTGCGTGAAGACGCGCAGGTCCCAGATGATCGACAGCACGATGAGCACCGTGATGATGCTGCGCACGTACGGGATCATGATCAGGCGGAACCGCTTGACCGGGCCGGCGCCGTCGAGCTGGGCGGCCTCGAGCACCTCGCCCGGGATCTGCGTCAGACCCGCGTACATCGTGAAGGCGACGAACGGGATCGCTCCCCACACGATGATGATGGTGGCGATGAGGAAGAACTGGAGCGGGTTGAGGAGCCACGAATGACCCATCCAGTTGTCGCCCGTGATCTTCGTCAGGAGGTTGTTGATCACGCCGTACTGGGTGTCGAAGATCCAGCCCCAGACGATCGTCGCGGCGAGGGCGGGCATGGCCCAGGCGAGGAGCAGGCCGATCGAGACGAGCAGGCGGAAACCCTTGCCGAGGCGCATCATGAGCAGCGCGATGAGGGTGCCGAGCACCAACGTCAGCGCGACGCAGACGACCATGAAGACAAAGCTGCGCAGGAGAACGGTCCAGAATCCCTGGACGTCCGTGAGGACCTGGGCGTAGTTGTCGAAGCCGACCCACTCGGCGGGCTGGCCCATGAGCTGGGCCCGCTCGTACTTCTGGAACGACATGACGAACAGTCGGACGATCGGGTACCCGACCAGGACCCCCAGCACGACGAGGCTGGGGACGAGGAGCGTCCACGGCAGGATCGGAGGACGCCGCTTCTTGGGTGGCCGCACGGCGCCGGGGCGCTCGGTGCGGGGTTCGAGGGTGGTTGAGCTCATTTCCTCACTCCGTCAGGGGTGCGCGGTGGTGCGCAGGTGACGTGCCGACGGCCCGTCATGGGAAGGGGTGGGGGCTCCCACGAGGAGACCCCACCCCTGACGGCTCGAGCCTCCGGTGGCGCCCGGACGAGGCCGGGCGCCACCGGGCGGTCTCAGCTGTTGAGGATCTCCTCGATCTTGGCGTCGAGCTCCTCGGCGACCGTCTTCACGTCGTCGCCGTTGGCGATACGCGTGAAGGCCGTCTGGAGCACGTTCTGCGCCTCGACGTCGGCCCACCGCGGCGACACGGGCGTGACCTGCGTGTTCTTCGAGGCGTCGACGCCCGCCTGGGCGATCGGGTTGTCGGTCGGCACCTTCTCGGCGAGCGAGGTCTTGGCCGGGATGAGGCCGTTCTCGGCGAGGATCGACTGGTACTCGTCGCTCATCATGATGGCGTAGGCCTTCACCGCGAGCTCAGGGTTGTTCGACTTCTGCGCGACCGCGATGTTCGAGCCACCACCGAAGACCGTCGCGGTGCCGCCGTCCTTGCCGGGCAGCGGGAGCGCGGTGAGGTCCGAGCCGTACGTGTCCGGGCAGCCCGGCGTCTCCGCGTCCGCCGGAGCCGTGATGGACCACTGGATCCAGGTCGGCGCCGAGAGGTACGCGACCGCGCCCTCGCAGAACGGGACCTGGAGGTCGGTCTCCTGACCGTCCTTCGGGGCGTGCGAGGCGTTCGCCATGAGGTCGGCGACCTGCTGCATGCCCTTGAGGCCGCCCTCCGAGGAGAAGCCCGCCTCCCACGTGCCGTCCTCGCCCTGCTCGGCGATGAAGCCGCCGTTCTCCCAGATGAACGGGAGCGCGTTGTACCAGTCCTGGCCAGGCCAGTAGAGGCCGGAGACGGTGTCGGTGGTGAGCGCCTTGGCGTTCGCGACGTACTCGTCGAGCGTGGTCGGCACGGGGGTGTCACCGGTGACCTGAGGCGAGTAGAACACGACGCGCGAACCCGCGTAGTACGGGAGCGCGTAGTGCTTGTCCTCCCAGGTGCCCGCGTCGACGAACGCCGGCAGGAGGTCGTCGCCGCCGTACGACTCGAACTCCTCGTCGGTGATCTCGCGGAAGAAGCCGGCCGACGTGAACGCGGCGGACTGCGTGTTGCCGACCTCGACGACGTCCGGGCTGTCGGAGCCCGAGAGCGACGTCGTGAGCTTGTCGACGAGGCCGGTCCAGGACTGCTCCTCGATCGTGAGGGTGCTGCCCGGGTTCTCCTCCTCGAAGGTCGACTTGAGGTAGTCGCGTGCGGCGTCGGGCGTGTCCGAGCCGACCAGCCAGACGCGGATGTCGCCGGATGCGGCCTCGGTCTCGCCGGAGCCGTTGTCGTCGCTCCCGCCGCCGGTGCTGCAGGCGGTCAGCGCGAGCGCCAGGGTGATCGTCGACGCCACGGAGGCGGCGACGAGACGGTTCCTCTTCACTGGGTGCTTCCTCTCGGTGTTTCTTGGTGGCGGCGTCGGTGACGCCACCGGAGGTGTGGCAGGAGTCCTGCGTAATAGAGCACGTGCAGGGGTACTGCGTTCCTGGGGATGCTGCTCTGGGGTTCCCAGGAGGTCTGAGGGGCCGGGTCTGGGCCCGGCCCGGTCGGGCGGTGGGGGTCAGTCCGAGCGTCGTCGGCTCATGAGACCCCCAGCTGTCCGGACAGGACGAGGACGGCTGCCCCGGCAAGGACGACGTCTTCGTCGAGCGTGGCCATCCGCACCTGGAGCCCGCTGCCGATGACCGGCATCGTGCGGGAGCGGATGGTCTCGAACGCTGCCTCGCGCAGAGGGCCGTCGAGCAGGTCCGCAGGACCGCTGACGAGCACCTCCGCGAGGTTGAGCGCACTGACGACAGGTGCCAGAGCGATGCCCAGCGTCCTGCCCACCGACGCCAGGACGGCGTCGGAAGCCTCGGTGTCGAGCCCGTCCACCGCGCGCCGCAGCGCCGGCACGGACAGGACGGTCTCCAGGCAGCCACGGCGCCCGCAGGCGCACGGCTCGCCGTCGTCGACGACGGTCACGTGACCCAGCTCGCCGGCCGCGTCCGCGTGCCCGCGCACCCGTGCGCCGTCGACCATGATGCCGGCGCCCACGCCCTCGCCGACGGTGAGGACGAGCAGCCCGTCACCGGCCGCGCCGCCGAACGTGAACTCGCCGAGCGCGGCGATGTTCGCGTCGTTGGCCACGTGGACGGCGAGGCCGAGCCGCTCGGTGAGCTGCGCGGCGAGCGGGACGTCGTACCAGCGTCGGTTGGGCGCCTCGATGACGCGGCCCTCGGCGTCGACGACGCCGGGCGACCCGATCCCCACGCCGATGACCGGCTGGGTGGCGGACGCGATGAGGCCGCGGCAGAAGCGCGTGAGGAGGTCGACCAGCTCGGTGCCCGTGCGGCCGTCGACCGCCAGGCTCTGCCGGACGACGAAGTCGCCGGTGAGCGTGAGGACCGCGCCGCGCAGCACCTCGTCGTCGGTGAGGTCCACGGAGACGATCTGGTACGCGCTCGTGCGCATCCCGACGAGGATCGCGGGCTTGCCGACGCGCTGGCCCGGGCGGACGCCGAGCTCCTCGACCAGACCCTCGGCGATGAGCACGGAGACGAGGTCGGAGATCGTCACGCGAGTGAGAGACGTGGCGCGCGCCAGGTCGGCGCGCGAGGTGGGTCCCTCGTGGAACAGGTGCTGCAGCACGAGGGACCGGTTGTGGGCCCGAGCGTGCTCGGGCAGCACCTTCGAGGTCGGCCTGAGCCCTGTGCTCAGACGCCTCCTCGGTGCTCCGGTCCCGGTGACTGCCGTTGTCATGTTTGTTAGTAGACTGCCTTTACTAAGTGGCTGTCAACTTCCTCGCGGCTTCGTGACCGAAATGTTGCCGACCGGCCCTCACCTCGGGACCTGGGTCCCGTCCGGGGCGGCCCGTCGACCCGGCCGTCCGCGTCAGGGCGAGCCCGCCGCGCCGACCCAGCCCCGCGCACCCGGGTGCTCCACCGAGCGCGACGCGACGACGACGGCCCGCTCGAGCGCGACCCGCCACGACGCGCCGCGCGCCGCCTCCGCCGCGAAGGCCCCGTGGACCACGTCACCCGCCCCGAGCGTGTCGACGACGCGCCCCGGCTCGGGCACCGCGACGTCGTACCGCTCCCCCGCGTCGAGCACCTCGACCGGCCGCGGACCGCGGGTGCGGGCGACGAACCGCGGACCGAGCGCCGCGACCGCAGCGAGCACGTCGTCCGCCCCGACTCCCGGCGGCCGGAAGTCCGCCGACACCACGACCGCGTCGCACGCGCCGATCATCTCCGCGGCGTCCGGCTTCCACGACCCGCCGTCGAGCACCACGGCCGCGCCCCGCTCGCGCGCCAGGTGCGCCACCCCGAGCGCGAGGCCCGGCAGGTGCCCGTCGAGCAGCAGGACGTCGCCCGGCCCGACACCGTCGAGGAGCCCGAGGCCGCCCGCCGCCGTGCGGGAAGCGAGGTCTCCGAACCCGGAGGCGTTGGTGCTCACGACGGCCCGTTCACCGGTGGCCCGCGTGACGAGCACGGTCGAGACGGCGAGGCGTCCGCCGCTCGTCCCGGCCGCGGCGTCGACGATCTCGACCCCGCAGCCCGCGAGCTCGCGACGCACGACCTCCGCGAGCGGCCCGCCGCCGACGGCGGTGACGAGCCGTGTCGGGACGCCCAGCGCGACGGCGGTCGCCGCGGCGTTGGCAGCGGGCCCCCCGAAGGTCGCGGCGACGGACCGCGCGACGACCTTCTCGTCAGGTCGCGGCAGGGCGTCGACGACCTGGACGACGTCGAGGGTCACGAGACCGCAGCACACGAGCACGCGCCCATCCTGCCGTGCCGGGGCCCGGGACCGCGCCGCCGTCCACGGTCCGGGGTGTCGCGCTGCGGTTGGATCACGACCAGTTCACAAGACGGTCACGATGTCGCGCGCGGTGTCCGGTTCGCGCGCTTGGCCCCCTACTCTCGCAGCATGCGGACCACTCGCCCCCTCGCCGTCGTCGCGACGCTCCTGCTCGGCGGCGCTCTCCTGGCGGGCTGCACCGCGGCCTCGGGCGACATGGCGTCCCTCTCCGAGGACGACGGCGGCGCGGTCTCGGAGGTCGCGGAGGGCGGCGGCACGGACGCCGCCGAGGACGTGGCCTCGGGGATCGCCCCGGGCGACGAGGACGCCGTCGCCGTGGCGGAGCGGGAGATCGTCACCACGGGGTCGGTCACGGTCGTGGCCGACGACCCGGCGGTCGCGGCCGACGCGGTCGCCGACCTCGCGGAGAGCGCGGGCGGCCGGGTCGAGAGCCGGCGGCAGTCCGAGCCCGAGGGCGACGCGCGCGCGTCCGCGGAGCTGACGATCCGGGTGCCGTCGACGCAGACGACCGCCACCGTCGACGCCCTCGACCAGGTGGGCGAGGTGCGCGACCTCTCGATCGAGGCCGTCGACGTGACCGGGACCGCACGCGACCTCGACGCCCGGGTCGACGCCCTGACGACGTCCGTGGAACGGCTGCGCACGCTCATGGGCGACGCCGCCACGACCGCCGACCTGCTCGCCGCGGAGCAGGAGCTGACGACACGACAGGCCGAGCTCGAGTCGCTCCAGTCGCAGCGAGCGGCGCTCACGGACCAGGTCTCGATGTCGACCCTGCACGTCACCGTCGTGGAGGTCGTGCCGACCGAGCGGCTCGCCCCCGGCGGCTTCCTCGGGGGCCTGCAGAACGGCTGGAACGCCCTGCTCTCCACGCTCAACGGGCTCGTCGTCGTCCTCGGTGCACTGCTGCCGTGGCTCGTGGTCGCCGGGGTGGTGCTGCTCGTCGTGCGCTGGGTCCTGCGGCGGTTCCGGCGGCGAGCCCAGGACGGTGGCACGCCGCCGGCCGACGCCGACCGTCCGGGGCCCGACGACGGACCCGACACCCCCGCCGCGAGCCGCGGGCCGCTCGTCGGGGCATCCACCCATGACTGACCCGACGATCGCCGAGACCCCGTCGACCGGGCGCGTCGCGCGCCTCTGGCACGAGCCGGACGACGGCGAGCCGCGACCGGTCGGGCACCTCGTGACGCGTGTGTGCACGCACTGGGACACCGTCGGGCCGTCCGCCTTCCCGCGGCACGTGAACCCCGAGCCGCGCGTCCAGTGGCGTGCCCACCTGGACGACGCCGACGCGGCCCTGACGGAGGACCTGTACAGCGACGACCCCGAGGCGCCGCCGCTCCCGCGCGAGGACGGCGGCTGCCTCGTCGTGCGGGGGCGCCAGCTGCGGGTCGAGTGGCTCGACGGCGATGAGGCGGCCGCCGCCTGGGCGCAGCACGGGTGGTGACGAGCGACCGTGTCGGGTCACGACCACCTGCCGGGACGACGACGGCCCGCACCCTCGAGGGGTGCGGGCCGTCGCCGCAGGGGTGGAGGTGCGGGGAATCGAACCCCGGTCCGGTGACGCCGATCGAGGACTTCTCCGGGCGCAGTCTGCTGTCGTTTTTCTCGGCCCCCGCACTCACGCAGACAAGATGCGGACGGGCTCAGTCACCTGAAAGTCCCCGCAGCCCCGATGACGAGGACTGCGAGCAGTGGCTCTCTAGATGACGCCAGGATCCGAGTCGAGAGCTAGCTCGGGCTGACGGACTTCGGGGCTCGCTCAGGCGGCGAGGGCGAAGTCGGTGCGCTTGTTATCGGCACCTGTGTTTTGCAGACATCGTTAACGAGATAAGCCTGCATCCTCGGCCCGCTTCTCCTCGAAGCACGACCACCGTCGAAACCGATCACCCCCTGTGGAGTTGTCAATCACTGCGCGCCGCCCGGGCGGACCCGGTCCTCGCTCAGCAGGACAAGCCTACGGGATGAACGTCGGTCGCCGCACCGATATTTCCGCACCTCCCGGACGTGGCCCGGCCAGCGACGCCGACGACTACTTCTTGCGGCTCAGGGCGTCCACGAGCAGACCGCCCGCGATCCCGAGGAGGAACACGTCCTTCGCGAGCCCGGTCCCCTGCTCGGTCGGGCGCACCCCGTCCTCGCGCGTCATGCCCGGGGTCTTCAGGTACATGCCCACGAGCCCCGCCGAGAAGACGCCCAGGCCCACGGCCACGAGCCCGGTCGGGACGAAGGGGGCGACGAGCGCCGCGCCGAGCGCGATCTCCGTGGTCGAGAGCGCCTTGGTGAACTGCTTCGGCTCGACGTCCCCGAGGAACGAGTACGTCCCCGCCGCCATGCCGTGGATCCCCTGCGCGGTCGCCTCGTCCGCGCCGCGCTTGTTCAGGCCGGAGTTGAGGATGTACGCGCCCGCCGCGAGGCGCGGGATGTACTGACGGAGCTTGACCATGGGGCCTCCTGGTTCGTGGTCGTCGTCTCGCCCTCGACCGTACGTCGAGGGCGACGAGGTCACCAGCGGGTGGGCCGTCGTCGGCCCGGAGAGCCCCCGGGGGTCAACGCAGCTCGCGCTGCCGCATGGCGCGCTGCGCCTCGCGGTTGTCCTGCTTCTCGCGCAGGGCCTGCCGCTTGTCGTACTCCTTCTTGCCGCGGGCGAGCGCGATCTCGACCTTCGCCCGCCCGTCGAGGAAGTACAGCGCGAGGGGCACGATCGTGTGGCCCTTCTCGCGCGTCTTGGACTCGAGCCGCAGGATCTCCTCCTTGTGCAGGAGCAGCTTGCGCTTGCGACGCGGGGCGTGGTTGTTCCACGTGCCCTCGGTGTACTCGGGGATGTGGACGTTCTCGAGCCAGGCCTCGCCCCGGTCGACGGCGACGTAGCCGTCGACGAGCGAGGCCCGCCCCATCCGCAACGCCTTGACCTCGGTGCCCGACAGGACGATCCCCGCCTCGTACACGTCCTCGATCACGTAGTCGTGACGTGCCTTGCGGTTGCTGGCGACGACCTTGCGGCCGGTGTCCTTCGCCATCCGTGTCCTACCGTCCTTCGCTGTCGTGTCGTCGCCCGCGGCGCCAGACCTCCGGTCCCGCGCCGCTCGGAGCCAGGTGCCGTCGTCGTGCCGGCGCACCAGCGTACGGGTGCCCGACCACGCCCGGTACCGATTATCCCCCGCGACCGGACGTCGCGGGTCAGACTGCGGCGCGCGACAGGGCCGTGCGCGAGCGGACGCGGGTCAGCCCAGGACCGACATCGGGTCGATGGTGGACCCGTTGACGTACACCTCGAAGTGGAGGTGGCACGCTCCCGAGAGCCCGGTGTTGCCGGAGTAGCCGATGACCTTGCCCTTCTCGACCTTCTGCCCGGAGGAGACCGCGAAACGCGTGAGGTGGTTGTAGCTCGTCATGAGGTTCTTGCCGCCGACCGTGCCGTGGTTGATCAGCACCTGGTTGCCGAAGCCGTTGCGCCACTGGGCGTGGACCACCGTGCCCGGGCCGGCCGCCATGATCGGGGTACCGCAGTAGGCACGCAGGTCGGTCCCGGCGTGCATGCGGTAGTACCCGAGGATCGGGTGCAGCCGCATCCCGTAGCTCGACGTCACGTGCGGCACCGCGGTCGGATACGACAGGAAGCTCGAGATGCTGCCCCGGTCGCCCCCCGAAGAGGACCCACCGCC